>NZ_JBITSX010000003.1:67174-343237 GCF_044541255.1 Pseudomonas sp. NPDC085632
AGCCCTCTCCCAGAGGGAGAGGGAACTGACCGAGGTGACTGCGAAAGATACGCCGACGTGAGATACCGAGCCGAACTCAAATTCGAAAGCAGATCAAAAGCCCCTCACCCTAGCCCTCTCCCAGAGGGAGAGGGAACTGACCGAGGTGACTGCGAAAGATACGCCGACGTGAGATACCGAGCCGAACTCAAATTCGAAAGCAGATCAGAAGCCCCTCGCCCTGGCCTTCTCCCGCTGGGAGAGGGAACTGACCGAGGTCATAGCGAAAGATACGCCGACGTGAAATACCGAGCCGAACTCAAATTCGAAAGCAGATCAAAAGCCCCTCGCCCTGGCCTTCTCCCGCTGGGAGAGGGGACTGACCGAGTTGTTTGGGGGGAGATACGCCGACATGCGATTGCGCGTTGAACTCAGCTTTGAAAAGCCCACAAATCGGCTCCAGCACAAACCCAAAGCCGACCGCACGCTCTTCCACCACTCAACAGGATGAGCGTTAGCTCGGCTGCAGCTGTTGATCTTGATTCACCGGCCGCGTCGGCAGGCTGAGCGGAGGGATTGATCCGGGGGTGGGAGCGCAGCGACCGTTTGGCGCAGCCAAACACAGCGAGAGGAGGTGCAGCGAAGCAAACCGTAGGCGCTGCGCCCGGATCGATCCCGGAGCGAAGGAACCCCGAGCCCCAGCGAGCGGGCCGAACGTTGCGGCAAGCCTTTTTGGGGACTTTTTCGGCGTCTGGAAAAAGTGCCTCGCCGTAAGGGCGAAACCGCCAGAAGCAACACCCAAAGCAACGGATATTCACCCATACCACCCACAACATGGTCGGCCCAAAGGCCGCCAAGCCCAAACAAAAAAAAGCCCCGCAACCACACAAGGCCGCGAGGCAAAAAATTGGTTGGTTGCGGCCAACCAAAGGAGCTCAGTCAAATACGTACAAAAGCCAAAATCAGATGCAATCCTGCGCAGCCCGCTCAAAACTCGAAGGCAAAAGATTCGAAGCCAACAAATGCCGCTCGTAGATAAACACCTTGCCGCCATTCCCGGCTTTATAGGCCTCTAAAACGTTGTCAGCGGAAATCTTGCTCGGCACCACAATCCGGTAGCTACGCTGAGTCTGCGAAACAGTCGGGTTCAGCGCACTGCCCTGCAGCTTGGGCACAACACAATCGGCGTACTGCGCAGGCGTCTTGCTCGTCTGCAAAGTCAGGCTCGGATTATTCGGCGCCGAAGCACAACCAGCGAGCAAAGAGGCAACGGCCAGAGCAGGCACAAAGAAAAGACGCATCGGTGTCATCCTGAAAATAAAAGTTCGGTTCAACCGGCAACGGTTCAGCCTCACGGAGCCGCCGTCGCCATTCATGTTTTAAGTGTTCAGCTCGACGCCACCAGCGCCTTGAGCGACACATCGAATTGCTTCAAGGCGTTGAGTTGCAGGTCACGCTGTTTATCGATCTGCGCAGCGATGGCCGGTGCCGCCTGGTTATGCACCCAGACCGATGGCAACTGTTTCTCGACAGCACCTTCAGCCTTGCCGATGTATTGCAGGTCGGCGTCGTAGAAACGCGCGGTAAAGCGTGCTTCGACCAGGCTGTTTTGCTGCGTCAGCAAGCGATTGAAGGTGTCGAGCTTCACCACCACGTCGGGATGAGCCTGCACCAATGCATCGAGGTTGTCGTAAACGGTCACCGACAAGAACTGTTGTTGCAGCGAACTCACCAGCCAGTCGATGGCCAGTTCCGGATCGGAACTGCTGACAAAGGCTTCACGAATTCGCGAGTCGAGCGCATCTTTCGCGCCGTTGACCGCCATGTCGTGGTAACGCTCAAGGTATTGCAGATTGTCCAGGGTGTTCTCGCTGAGCAACACGCCGACGGTTTGCGAATGCTGCAATGTCGCGCTGCTGCCAGTGAGGGTCTGGAAGTGACACGACCCGGCATCGGCTGCGAACGTCGGTGCAGTGAAGAGTGCTCCGCCCGTCAGCAGGGCGACCAAAGCCAGTCGAGTCAATGTGTTCATCGCGCAAATTCCTTGAGTGCGTGTTCGATGAAGGCGATTTTCCGCCGTTTACCGACAAAGCAGAACTTGCGTTTCTTGATGGTCACTATTACTTCTAGCAATAGTTGCGCGATGTGCAGACTGATACACACTCAATTACAACGAGAAAAACATGAAATGAGGAGTTCACCTTGAGAACGTTTGACCTGATCCGTGACGCCGTTCTGCCCGATTTTCGCGAGCGTGTGGCCGAGTATCTGGTTCAGTACGAAAGTGTATTGCTGGACAAAGACACAACCAACCCACAGCTCATCACAGACACCGCCAATCAGTTGCGCGGCTACCTGCGCGGCCTGAACACCACTCGCGTGCTGGGCATGGCCTACTGGGAAGAACTCGATCGTCGCGTCGTCGACACCTGGCTCGCGCCCGAGCAATGACCGACTAGACTTGCCAGGCTGCTGTCCCCGTCAGTCGAACCGGAGGTGCCCCATGAGCAACACCGAACCCACTACTTTCAACGGCTGGGCCGCCACTGCGGCCGGTGCACCACTTGAGCGTTACAGCTTTGATCCCGGCACGTTAGGCGAAGAAGACGTGGAAATCGCCGTGGAATACTGCGGTGTCTGCCACTCCGACCAATCGCTGATCGATAACGACTGGGGCATCAGCCGCTATCCGTTTGTGCCAGGTCACGAAGCCGTCGGCAAGATCGTGCGCATGGGCCTGCAAGTGCGCGGCCTGAAGATGGGTCAACGCGTGGGCATCGGCTGGTACAAGGGGAGCTGCATGCACTGCTCGTCGTGCATTAGCGGTTCGCAACAACTGTGCGGCACCGCGCAACCGACCATCATCGGCAGCAACGGTGGTTTCGCCGACCGTTTGCGCTCGCATTGGGCGTGGGCGATTCCCGTGCCGGAAAACCTTGATCCAGCCATGGTCGGACCGTTGTTCTGCGCGGGCTCCACGGTGTTCAACCCGCTGCTGCAATTCGGCGTGAAACCCACTGACCGCGTCGGCGTGGTCGGCATTGGCGGTCTCGGCCATCTGGCCCTGCGCTTTCTCAATGCCTGGGGCTGCGAAGTCACCGCGTTTACCTCATCACTGAACAAGCAGGACGAAGCCAAACGCCTCGGCGCGCACAACGTCGTCGCCTCGACCGACAGCAATGCGCTTAAGGCAATCGCCGGCACGCTGGACTTCCTGCTGATCAGCGCCAACGCCGACCTCGACTGGACCGCCATGCTCGCCACGTTGCGCGCCAATGGCCGGTTGCACTTCGTCGGCATCGTGCCCAGCGCCATTCCGGTACACGTGTTCGATCTGATCCCGCAGCAGAAATCCCTGTCCGCCTCCCCGGTCGGCTCGCCCGCCACCATGGCGACCATGCTCGAGTTTTGCGCGCGGCATCAGATTCTGCCGCAGGTCGAGATGTTTCCCATGAGCAAGGTCAACGAGGCCGTCGACCATTTGCGCAGCGGCAAGGCGCGTTACCGCGTGGTACTCGACGCCAGTCAATAAAGGATCGGCGCGGCGGTGGATGCCTGCCGCGCCCTCCCCGCTGCCAGCGGTCTGCGCGGCAACGCGACCGCTGCGAAAAAACCGCCCGAACGCTTACAATCGCCGGTCTCACCGCCCATCAGACAGGCTCATCAAGAAATGCCGCTCGACCCTCCTACGATGTTGACCATTTCCATCGCCCTCGCAGCCGCTGCCGCGCTGTACCTGGCGATCGAGTGGCGCAGCATTCGTGAGCCTTCGCTACTGTTCTGGAGCGCCGGTTTCGCCACCATCACTGTCGGTTCCACCTTGGCCCTGCTGCGCAGCAGCGGCTTTCTGCTGATCGGCATCTGGTTCGCCAACGGCTTGCTGGTGACCGCGCATTTCCTGTTCCTGCTCGGCGTGGCGCGCTTCACCCAGATACGCCTGTCGCCGGCCTGGTACCTGATCTTCGTCAGCTGGCTGGTCATGCTGTTGTTGCCGGACGGGCCGCTGTGGTCGAAGGTCATGCTGGCGGCCAATTCGCTACTGGTGGCGCTGTCGACCCTCAAGGCCAGTTCACTGCTGCGCCCACACGGCAAGTCGTTGAGCGTCGGTGCGGTTCAACTGCGTTACGTCCTGCTCGGTCACGGAATTTTCTATGTGGCCAAAGCCCTGACCGTGGTAATTCCCGGCACGCTGATCGATCTGGCGGCGTTTCGTGGCGAGATCATCCAGATTTCTCTGGTCGAGGGCGCGATGGCAATCATGTTGATCGCCTTGTCGATGACCGGCACCGAACGTTATCGCCGGGAAAAACAGATCGCCCGCCTCGCCGAACGCGACCCGCTGACGGCCCTGTACAACCGCCGCGCCCTGGAAAAACGCGCACCGCGCCTGCTTGAACACGTTTCGCCGGAGCATCCCGGCGCCCTGCTGCTGATCGACATCGACAATTTCAAACTGGTCAACGACCAGTACGGCCACACCGCCGGGGATCGTTTGCTGATCGCGCTGAGCGAGATGATCCGCTCGGTGCTGCCGCGCAATGCGCTGACAGCGCGCCTGGGCGGTGACGAGTTTGTCATTCTGTTAAACAGCTCATCGAGTGAGCGCGTCATGGAACTGGGCAACGCCTTGCGCGAGCAATTTATGAGCATGACCGCACAGACATTCCCCACCACCGCAGCCGTGACCCTGAGCATCGGCGCCAACCTGTTCGACAAAGCGCCTGCCAACCTGACCACGCTGATCGAACAAGGCGATGCCGCCCTCTACGAATCGAAACGCGGCGGACGCAATCGCCTACGCCTGACCGGACTCACCACTCCAGGATAATAAAAAGCATGTCCAGCCTCGAGACTCCTCTGCAAGACCTCGCCGCCCCCGAAGGCGTCTGCTACGGCTGCGGCGGCCGCAACCCGCAAGGCCTGCACGTCAAAAGCCACTGGCACGAAGACGGCGTGCACGTCATTGCCGAGCACTTGCCTGAGGCCAAATACTGCGGCTGGCCGGATCTGGTCTACGGCGGGCTGATCGCGATGCTGGTCGACTGCCATTCCAACTGGACGGCCATGGCCTACCACTACCGCGCAGAAAACCGCGAACCCGGCAGCCTGCCGCGCATCGACTGCGTCACCGGCAACCTCGGCATCAAGTTCATCAAACCGACACCGATGGGCGTGCCGCTGGTTTTGCGGGCGACAGTCGAGGGTGACGTCGGGCGCAAGACCCGGGTGATTTGCGAAGTGTATGCGGGGGACGTGCTGACGGCGGTGGGTGATTCGGTGTTTGTGCGGGTCGATACCGGGCAATTGGCTGATGCGGCGCATGGGCGTAAAAGCCAAAGCCCCTCACCCTAGCCCTCTCCCAGAGGGAGAGGGGACTGACCGAGGAGATGTGAGAGTTACGCCGACGTGAGATACCGAGTCGAGCTCTGGTTTTTAGAAAGCCTACAGATCAGCTCCCTTTTGAGATATCGAGTCGAACTCTGGTGTTGAAAAGCCCACAGATCGGCTCCCTCTCCCTTGGGAGAGGGCTGGGGTGAGGGGTGAATTCACCACCGAACCCGATGTGAAACAGGCTTAGCCCTGTTTCACATTCGCCCGCGCCGTATGCAGCTTTTTATAGCTCTCAACCAACCGCAAATGCCGATCCAGCCCTTCCAGCTTCGTACTGGTCGGCGTCAGGCCATAGAAGCGCACGCTGCCATTGACCGAACCAATCGCCGCATCCATACGCTCGTCGCCAAACATGCGACGGAAGTTAGCCTCGTAGTCTTCCAGCTGCAGATCCTCGTCCAGTTCCATCTCCAGCACCACGTTGACCGCTTGATAGAACAAGCCACGCTCGACGGTGTTGTCGTTGTACTGCAGGAACGCTTCAACCAGATCCTTGGCCTGCTCGTACTTCTGCAGGGCGAGGCAGATCAGCAGGCGCAGTTCCAGAATGGTCAACTTGCCCCACGGTGTGTTGTCGTCGAACTCGATGCCGATCAGCGTGGTGATCTCGGTGTAATCGTCCTGCTCACTGTTTTCCAGGCCTTGGGCGAGATTGCGCAGGCCGACCTTGCTGAGGTTGTGCAGGTTGAGGATGTCGGCGCGGAATTGCAGGGCTTTGTTGGTGTTGTCCCAGATCAGGTCTTCGACCGGGTAGATCTCCGAATAGTCCGGCACCAGAATCCGGCAGGCCTTGGCACCGATGTGCTCGTAGACCGCCATGTAGACTTCCTTGCCCATGTCTTCAAGGATGCCGAACAGCGTCGCAGCTTCTTCGGCATTGGAGTTTTCGCCATCGCCGGAGAAATCCCACTCGACGAATTCGAAATCAGGCTTGGCGCTGAAGAAGCGCCACGACACCACGCCGCTGGAGTCGATGAAGTGTTCGACAAAGTTGTTCGGCTCGGT
The DNA here is from genome assembly GCF_044541255.1 of Pseudomonas sp. NPDC085632. Classification (NCBI taxonomy): domain Bacteria; kingdom Pseudomonadati; phylum Pseudomonadota; class Gammaproteobacteria; order Pseudomonadales; family Pseudomonadaceae; genus Pseudomonas; species Pseudomonas sp. NPDC085632. Next base: position 73,550 of record NZ_JBITSX010000003.1, read on the forward strand.
GACGGCCTGCCCCGAGAAAGTCGGTTGCGGCAAGTCGTTGAGGCCTTCGAAACTGCGGCCCTGCAACAGTTCGGTGAGGCTGCGCTCGAGCGCCACTTCCAGGCTTGGGTGCGCGCCGAACGAGGCAAACACGCCGCCAGTGCGCGGGTTCATCAGGGTCACGCACATCACCGGGAATTCACCGCCCAGCGACGCGTCCTTGACCAGCACCGGGAAGCCCTGCTCTTCCAGGCCTTTGATGCCGGCGAGGATGCTCGGGTATTTCTCCAGCACTGCCTGCGGTACATCCGGCAAAGCCATTTCGCCTTCGAGGATTTCGCGTTTGACCGCGCGCTCGAAGATCTCCGACAGGCACTGTACCTGCGCTTCGGCAAGCGTGTTGCCGGCGCTCATGCCGTTGCTCAGGTAGAGGTTTTCAATCAGGTTGGACGGGAAGTACACCACTTCACTGTCGGACTGGCGCACAAACGGCAGCGAGCAGATGCCGCGCTGGGTGTTGCCGGAGTTGGTGTCGAACAGGTTCGAGCCACGCAACTCGCCGTCACGGTTGTAAATTTTCAGGGTGTAGTCGTCGAGAATCTCGCTCGGCAGCTCGTCTTTCGGCCCCGGCTTGAACCATTGTTCGTCCGGATAGTGGACGAACTCGGCGTTGGCAATCTCTTCGCCCCAGAACTGATCGTTGTAGAAGAAGTTGCAGTTCAGCCGCTCGATGAATTCGCCCAGCGCCGAGGCCAGTGCGCCTTCCTTGGTCGCGCCCTTGCCGTTGGTGAAGCACATTGGCGAATGCGCATCGCGGATATGCAGCGACCAGACGTTGGGCACGATGTTGCGCCACGAGGCGATTTCAATCTTCATGCCCAGATCGGCCAAAATCCCCGACATGTTGGCGATGGTCTGCTCCAGCGGCAGGTCCTTGCCGGCAATGAACGTGCCTGCGTCCGAGCCGGCCACCGGCATCAACAGCGCTTGTGCATCGGCGTCGAGGTTGTCGACCTCTTCGATGATGAATTCCGGACCGGTCTGCACAACCTTCTTCACGGTGCAGCGATCAATCGAGCGCAGGATGCCCAAACGATCCTTCTCGGAGATGTCCGCCGGCAATTCCACCTGGATCTTGAAGATCTGGTTGTAGCGATTTTCCGGGTCGACGATGTTGTTCTGCGACAGGCGAATGTTTTCCGTGGGGATGTTGCGCGTGTCGCAATACAACTTCACGAAGTAAGCCGCGCACAACGCCGACGACGCCAGAAAATAGTCGAACGGCCCCGGTGCCGAACCATCACCCTTGTAGCGGATGGGCTGATCGGCGATCACCGTGAAGTCGTCGAACTTGGCTTCAAGTCGAAGGTTGTCGAGAAAGTTGACCTTGATTTCCATGCGGGATTACCAGAATACGGCTAAACGAATGGCGGCCATTATCCGGTTTTTGCGCGGGAAGTCTTGCCCTTTCGGGAATCGCCGCTGATCGGCGGCCTGCCGTTAAAGAGGCAATTCACGCGGGGTTCACTACGCTTTCAGTGCAGTCGCGTAGAAGAATCTGAACATTGCGCCCGCGCCGTGGTTCTAGATTCAGAAGACAGCGGGTCAAGGACGAGCACATGGACATATCCTCTTATGCAGCCCCTCTTCCACCGCGCCAAAGCGCCGTCACCCGGCGCCTGGCCATCGCCGTCGGCGCGCTGTTCGTCAGCGGTGTGATTGCCGCGACAGTCGCCTTGCTGGGGATTGCCAATGCGCTGGATAGCGAAGAAATCGAAAAAACCCGCTTTTATTCGGCACGTGCTTTGGAAAATCGCATCACCGCATCAAAGAACTACATCACCAGCTACGCCTACTGGACCACCGCCTACGAGCATTTAAGCGGTCAGGTCGACACAAACTGGGCCTACACCGAGCAGAACATGGGCAAGACCCTGTTCACCAATGACGGCTATGACGGCCTGTTCGTGCTCGATCGCGAGCGCACCAAATACGCCGTGGTGCGCGGGCAACTGCTCGATGCGGACCTGTCGGCGTATCTGCAGGTCAGCGCCGCGTCGCTGCTGGATCAGGTTCAGGGGCAGAGCGATCTGAGCAAACCGGTCAGCACCTACTCGCTGTTCGAAGGCTGGCCGGCGCTGGTGTCGGTGGCGGCGATCATTCCCAATGATGAGCGGCCGCTGGATTCGGCGCAGAAAACCTCGGTGCTGGTATTCGTCGATAAACTCACCCCGACCAAATTACGCCTGATCGGCAGCGGCTACGGCTTGAGCAACCTGACCCTGGCGCTGGATGAAACCCTTGCGCCCGACCGCCCGCGAGTGCCGCTGGACAGCACCGGCTACAGCCTGATCGCCGATCTGGAGCGGCCCGGGCAACATTTGTTGTGGTCGTTGCTGCCGCCGCTCGGCGCGACGATGCTGGTGTTGATGCTGCTGACCGCCTATTTCTTTCGGCACGCCCTGCGGTCATCGCAATACGTCGACCAGAGTTTTGCCGTCATGCAAACCTCCAATCAGGCACTGGAAAGCGCCAACCGTGGCCTGGAAGCCAGCGAGGAACGCTTTCGCGCCGTGGCAGAAGCCGCGTCCGACTGGATCTGGGAAGTCGACCGCAACCTGGCGCTGACGTACCTGTCGGCGCGCTTCAGCGAAGTGACCGGTTACCCGCAAACCCTGTGGCTGGGGCACGACATCGGCCACCTGTTGAGTTGCGACACCACGCCGCTGGAACTGTGGCTGAGAAACCTGACCGAGGAGAACAGCGCGAGTGACTTGCGTTGCACCTACCGTGACCACTCTGGCCAGACGCGCCACTGTCGGTTGTCCGCCCGGCCAATCTTCGATAAACACGCGGTCATTGGCTATCGCGGCACTGCCAGCGACATCACCGACGAAGTCGCCGCTCATGCGCAAATCCAGCACCTGTCGATGCACGACGCCCTGACCGGTCTGCCCAACCGCAACAAACTCGCGCGATATCTCGATGAAGCGCTGCTGCTCAAGGAGCACGCGCCCCCGCTGTCGCTGTTGATGATCGACCTCGACAACTTCAAACCGATCAACGATTCACTCGGCCACCCGGCCGGTGACGCCGTGCTGCAAGAAGTCGCTGCGCGCCTGCGTGAATGCACCCGCGAACTCGACATCGTCGCGCGACTGGGCGGCGACGAATTTATCGTGGTGCTCAATGGCATGGACAGTCAGCACGAAATCGACAAGTTCTGCACCCGCCTGATCGGCAGCCTGCATCAACCGATAGTCTTCGAACATCACCCGCTGCACATCGGCGCCAGCATCGGCATCTCACTCAGCCGCCGCCACGGCTATGTGCCCAGCGACCTGATCCGTTATGCCGACATCGCTCTCTATCAAGCCAAATCCGAGGGCAAAAACACCTGGTGTTATTTCGAAGCGCACATGAGCGATCAGATCCAGACGCGCCGGCAACTGGAGGATGACCTGCGCCACGCGCTCAAACACAACGAATTCATCTTGCACTATCAGCCGCGCTACAAGGTCGATGGAAAACACATCGTTTCGGTCGAAGCGCTGGTGCGCTGGCAGCATCCGACCAAGGGATTGCTTGGCCCGGACTTGTTCATCCCGCTGGCGGAGCAGACCGATCTGATTGTGCCGCTGGGTCGCTGGGTATTGCGCGAGGCCTGCGAAACGGCGCTGGGCTGGCCGGAGGATATTCTGCTCTCGGTCAATCTGTCGCCGGCGCAGTTCGCCGTCAGCGATGTGGTTGAGGATGTCCGTGAAGTACTGGTGCAAACCCGTTTCCCGGCCAGTCGCCTGGAACTGGAGATCACCGAAAACGTGATGCTCAACGATACCGACGGCGCGTTGACCACCATGAATGCCCTGAAAGAACTCGGCGTGCGCCTGAACATGGATGACTTCGGCACCGGCTATTCATCGCTGGGTTACTTGCGTGCTTATCCTTTCGACGGGATCAAGATCGACAAGCGCTTCATCGCCTCGATCAGCAGCGGCACCAATGATCGCGCAGTGGTGCAGGCGATCATCGGGTTGGGCAAAGCCATGGGCCTCACCGTGACGGCCGAAGGGGTCGAGACCGAAGAGCAACTGGATATTCTCGGGGCCGATCAATGCAATGAGGTGCAGGGTTATTTCATGAGTCGGCCGATCGACAAAGTCGCGTTTGCGCGGCTGCTGCAGGATTCCAGAGGCGCTCAGTTGAAGTCAAAGAAAGGTCGCGTGACCTGAACGGCTGCACCGCGGACCAACCGCTGGAGCCGTTCGCGGCACCTCAACCGTGTGTTCGCCCCGTCTCCCCGATAAACACATTGCCCGCATCCCGCACCAACTGCCGCCATTCGGCGCTGGTGATCAGCCCCTGCTCCTCCATTTCATCGGCGGCCTTTAGCAGTTCGTCGTACTGTTGTTCCGGGTCCAGACGCATCTGCGATTGCGTCGCCAGTTTGCGCCATGCCGCCAGTTTTTCTTGTTTGCGCTGATCGAACATCGGGGATGATCTCGTGAAGGACTCCACGGGTAGAAGGAAACGAGATCGCGATGGTTCAGTGCAGTCGACGGATGGACCACTGACGGCGAAAACTCTACAGATTGAGCCTGTTCAAGATAGCGGTGGCTCAGTTGATGCAGCAGTTGACTGGTCTGGCCTCATCGCTGGCAAGCCAGCTCCCACAGGTATTGTGTTTTTCAGAAGAAGCGAACTCGCTAAATCATTGTGGGAGCTGGCTTGCCAGCGATGGCGGTAAATCAGTCGATATCCTTGCTGGCTGATTCAACGTTTTCGCGAACAAGTCCGGCTCGCGCTTCGGAGCTCTTTAGAACTTTTGCGCTACACGTTTATACGGATAATCCGGATCCCGGTATTTGCCCGGCTTCTGCCGTTTGGGCAACTCGACCTTCTCGCGCTTCACATCCTCATACGGAATGCGACTGAGCACATCGGTGATGATATTCAGGCGTGCGCGGCGTTTGTCGTTGGAATCGGCCACCAGCCATGGCGCGTGTTCGGTGTCGGAGTGCTTGAACATTTCATCCCGCGCTCGTGAGTAGTCATACCAGCGGCTGTAGGATTTCAGGTCCATCGGTGTGAGTTTCCAGGTCTTGCGACCATCATTAATGCGCGCCTCTAGCCGGCGGGTCTGCTCTTCGGGGCTGACTTCCAGCCAGTACTTGAGCAGGATCACCCCGGACTGAACGATCGCGTGTTCGACCCACGGAATGGATTTGAGGAATTTGTCTGCCTGATCGTCCGTGCAGAAGCCCATCACCCGCTCGACACCCGCGCGGTTGTACCAACTGCGGTCGAAGATCACCACTTCGCCTGCCGCCGGTAGATACGGCAGATAACGCTGCACATGCATCTGGCTTTTCTCTCGATCAGTCGGCGCCGGCAGCGCCACCACACGAAAGACACGCGGGCTGACGCGCTCGGTCAGCGCCTTGATCGTGCCGCCCTTGCCGGCGCCATCGCGCCCCTCGAAGACGATGCACACCTTGACGCCCTTGGCGATCACCCACTCCTGCAACTTGACCAGCTCAACGTGCAACTTGCGTAGTTGATCGAGGTAATCCGTGTTTTTCAGCTTGGGACTTTCAGGCGCGGTGGCGGCCTTCTTTTTGCCTTTTGCCATGACCTTGGCCTCTCTCCAATAAATGCAGAAACAGAGTGTTGATTGACGGGACAAACCAGACACGTGAGGTTAGTTCATGCCGTGCTGATTGCCATTGCCGGGCAAAAAGCCAAATTGCCATGTGTTTCGTTCGTTCTTTATTGCGTCGCACTGTTCATTGCCCGTTCTTGCCTGCCTGGAGTTTTTTTGATGCCGTCGCCTAAATCCCTGCCCACCGCCCTGCTCGGCCTGGCCCTCGCCTGCCCGGCCATGGCCGAGACTCAAGGTCTGGAGTTGGGGCAAGTACTGATTTCGGCAGATGAGCAACGGGGTTCCGAAGCCAGTGTTGAAGAAGCCAAGGCCCGCCTGGAACAAGTGCCCGGCGGCACCAACGTGGTCGACATGCGTCAGCCGTTGCAGGGCCGCGTGGCGAGCAATCAGGATGTGCTGGCGTATCAGCCGGGCGTCTATGCGCAGTCGGCGGGCAATGAAGGCGTGAAAATCTCGGTGCGTGGCTCAGGCATCAACCGCGCGCCGGGCGCCCACGCATCGGGGCTGTACACGATGCTCGACGGTCTGCCGCTGAGCGGTCCGGGCGGCACGCCATACGAATTGCTTGAACCGCTGTGGGTCGATCACGTTGAAGTGCTGCGCGGTGCCAACGGTTTTGATCGCGGTTCGCTGGCACTGGGCGGTGCCATCGATTACGTCAGCCACACCGGTTACAACGCGCCAAAACTGCAAGTGCGCTACGCCACCGGCAGCCACGGCTATCAGCAGCGTCAGGTCAGCTCCGGGCAAGTGCTCGGCGACTTCGATTACTACGTGTCGCTCACCGATTCCAACGCCGACGGCTACCAGGATCACACCGCCAGCCAGAGCAAAGGCGTGATCGCCAACTTCGGCTATCGCTTCAACCCGAACCTGGAAACGCGCTTCTACATCCGTTACCGCGAGACTGACAACGACCTCGCCGGCCGCGTGACCAAGCATTCCATCGAACACTCGCCCCGAGCAGCCAATCCGTCCTATGCGGCGCGCGATGACAGCCGCAAACAGCCGGGCAGCACCTTCATCGGCAACAAGACCACCTATTACATCGACGACGATTCGAGCATCCAGACCGGCCTCGTCTACCACGACTACCCGATGGACCTGCGCGAAGGCCCGAACCGCTTGAAAGTCGCCTACACCGACGTCAGCGGCACCTTCGATTACAAGCGCCGTGACACGATTTTCGGCATGGAAAGCCGCAGCAATGTCGGCCTGCGCGTGACCAAACACCTGCCCAATGACGGCGCCAGCGAGTTTGTGCGCATTCCCACCGCGCCCAACACTGTCAGTTACTTGCCGGGCACGCGCATGCGCAACTTCACCTATCAGGGTTCGGACACCGTTCTGCATTTCGGCAACGACCTGGAAATCGCCGACGACCTGTGGCTGACCACCGGCCTCGCCGCCATCTACACCCGCCGCGAAAGCGCCGTGACCTCCCCGCAAAGCGGCGGCAAAACCAGCATGAACGACTGGGACTACGCACCGCGCCTCGGCCTGCGTTACCAGATCACCCCGGACCTGCAAGTGTTCGGCAACCTCAGCCGCTCGGTTGAAGCGCCGCATCCGTGGTCGCTGATCTACAGCTCCAACGTGCGCTTCCCGGAGGGTAATGGCGCCGCGACCGGCACGCAGAAAGACCCGATCAAACTGCAGAACCAGACCGCAACCACACTGGAGCTGGGCGGCCGTGGCGACAGCGTCGTCGGTGAATGGAGTCTGGCGTGGTATTACGCGCAGGTTCGGCATGAATTGCTTTCGGTGTTGCCGGATGCCACGGCCGTCACGCCTTATGAGTTGAACGCCAGCCCCACCATTCACCAAGGCGTGGAAGCCAGCCTCAACAGCAAACTCTGGTCGGCGGCCGATGGCCGTCAGTTGAGTTTGCGTCAGGCGTATACCTTCAGTGATTTCCACTATCGCGATGATGATCGTTTTGGTGACAACCGCTTGCCCGGTCTGCCGATGCACTATTACCAAGGCGAATTGCGTTACGACTGGCCGCTGGGGTTCTTTGCGGCGGTGAATACACAACTGGTGTCGAAAGTTGCGGTGGATTACGCCAACAGTTACTACGCCGATCCTTACGCATTGTTCGGCGCGACGCTGGGTTACAACGCGCCGAAGGGTGACTGGCAGGGTTGGGTGGATATGCGCAATTTGACCGACAAGCACTATGCGGCGACGGTCACGCCGGGGTATGACGACAAAGGGCTGGATGCGGCGCGGTCTACGCCGGGTGAAGGGATGGGGGTTTATGTCGGGGTTTCGTGGAGTTTGCTCTGACATCTGGACCTGTGGGAGCCAGCCTGCTGGCGATGGCGGCGTATCTGTTGCGAAGACGCTAGCTGACCCACCGCCATCGCTTGCAGGCAAGCTCCCACAGTATCCAGTGCTTCAGCCCAGCCGCATCGACAGTTCAATATCGTCCGCAAACGGCACAGACAAATACCCGTTCTGCGGTGCGCGCACATAGGCCAGATACTCCGGGCAATAATCGGTGTTGTCCGCCACCACCAGCGCGCCCGGCTTCAGGTGTTTTTCGACCAGACTCAACACGTCGCCATACAACGCCTTCGCGCCATCGAGCAGGAGCAGATCGACCGATTCCGGCAGATCCGTTGCCAGCGTCAGCAATGCATCGCCTTGGCGAATCTCCACCAGATCGCTGACGCCACCTTCAACGAAGTGATGGCGCGCCAGTTCAATCTTCGACGGTTCGAATTCGCTGCCGATCAACACTCCGCCGCCGTTATCGCGCAGCGCCGCTGCCAGATGCAGGGTGGACAGGCCGAATGAAGTGCCGAACTCGACGATGGCTTTGGCTTTGGTACTGCGCGCCAGCATGTACAACAGTTTGCCGGTGTCGCGAGAGACTGGCAGCCACAGGTCTTTGAGCATTTCATAGAGTTTCAGGTATTCGGTTTTGCTGTGCATCAGGCGTTCGCGTTCTTCGCCAGGCACTGAGTTAAGCAACGGATTGGTGGCAGCGCTGGCTTGGGCGTAGAGGCGTTCGATCAGGCTCGCCAAGGGTTCAGTGGTCAGAGTGGTCATGATTGCTTTCCGTTAGTTGGGGATTAAAATGCGAGTGATTCGTCGCATTTAAATGATGCGAGCGATTCGCTTCTTGCGCTATTCGCATTCCCAAGGACGCCCGAGCTGCCCATGACCAACCGCCAGACTGCCCGTATTTCCTCACGCAAACAGCCGCAGCAGGCTCGCTCCAGCGAACTGGTGGCGGCGATTCTGCAAGCGGCTGTTCAGGTTTTGAGCGAGCACGGCGCCAGCCGTTTCACCACCGCACGGGTTGCAGAAAAGGCTGGCGTGAGCATCGGCTCGCTGTATCAGTACTTCCCCAACAAAGCGGCGATCCTGTTCCGCTTGCAAAGCGATGAATGGCTGCACACCACGCAGATGCTGCAGCGGATTCTGCAAGCGTTTGACCAGCCGCCACTCCAACGCCTGCGTACGTTGGTGCAGGCGTTCATTCGCTCAGAGTGCGACGAAGCACAGATGCGCGGCGCACTGAACGACGCCGCCCCGCTCTACCGCAACGCTCCCGAGGCCCACCAAGTGCGCGCGGCCGGGCGGCAGATTTTCGCGACATTCATGGAAGAGTTGTTGCCCGAGGTCGATGAGCAGATCCGTACCTCAGCGTGCGATCTGATCCTGACCACGCTGAGTTCGGTGGGAAAGGATTTTTCCGGCAGCCCGCGTACTGAGGAGGAAATCTCGGTATGCGCTGACGGGCTGGCGGATATGTTCAGTGCTTATGTTGTGGCGCTCAACGAGCGCCGGGCACCCCTCACGCGCGCTTCGGCAGCTTCCAGTTCGGCCGAATGAAATGGCAGGTGTAGCCATTCGGAATACGCTCGAGGTAATCCTGATGCTCCGGCTCCGCTTCCCAGAACGGCCCCGCCGGTTCGATTTCGGTCACCACGCGGCCCGGCCACAGTTTTGAGGCGTCGACATCGGCAGCCGTGTCCTCGGCGATATCGCGTTGCGCTTCGCTGAGGTAATAAATCGCCGAGCGATAGCTACGACCGAGGTCGTTGCCCTGGCGGTTAGGCGTGCTCGGGTCGTGGATCTGGAAAAAGAATTCAAGGATCTGTCGGTAGCTGATCACCGCAGGATCGAAGGTGATCTCGATGGCTTCAGCGTGGTCGCCATGGTTGCGATACGTGGCGTTCGGCACATCACCGCCGGAGTAACCGACGCGGGTCTGCAACACGCCGGGATAGCGCCGCAGCAAATCCTGCATGCCCCAGAAGCAGCCGCCGGCGAGGATGGCGGTTTCGGTTGGAGTGGTCATGGCTTGTCGTTCCTTTCGCAAGGGTTGGGTGTAGAGACTGATATGGGGGCGTGTTGGCCGATTCCAACGGGTGCGCAGAGCACCGGTCTTTAAACGCTTGATTGCAAATCCGACCGTGACTACGGCTTAGGAATTGCCGGAAGGCTTATCTCAGACATAGGTTCCGGGACAACGGTTTCGTACCCTTTTAAATGCTCCATCAGTTGCTGGTATTTCTGGAGAGGAATGGTTCTGGCCGGTTTCTGCAAATCGTTGCCGAAAAAGTTTTCCCAATGCCCGATCAGCACCTTTTTCGGCCGTGTGACACGCAGCAGTCCGATAGGGTAGTACGCGACTTTGTCCCAACTGGCTGCACAGAGGATTTCAACATCAAAGCCTTTACTGTCGGCAATGACGGGAGGAAATCCCCACGGTGGATCAGCGGCGCTGTCCTGATAATGGATGCGATAAACCGGTCGCCCGCTATCGTCGAGCAGATCAATCACCCACGCCAACGTCTTGTGCCCGTTCTTCCAGTCGAAGATAGAGGTTGGGATCTGCTCAAGATCCCTGTCATAGCCCCCTGGCAAAAGGTTCTGACCGAAAATGTGTGGCGCATGCATGCTCTCGACAGGCATTGCGCGAATCCTTCCGCGTGGCATGCCACCCGGTAGATCCAGAGGGTTTGCGCCATCCCTCAAATATTGCCCTGACGAATAGAACCATGTGCCGGGCCAGCCCGGGTCTTTGTGATTGCTGATTTGCGCGCGGCCCGGCACCACTGTGGTCGGTTTGGGAGTGTAAGCCTGCAAAATATGACGGACCGTTTCCGACCCGTAGATCACCGCATTGGGTGCCTGGACATTAACTACGCGAGCGACGTCGAGCAGGTGATCGTAATGTGCGTGGCCGACCAACAGCATGGTCACATACTGTGCGTCCGGCATGTTTCGATCAATTTTCTCCGGGTCGGACTCTACCGTCAGAGGAGGAACTCCCAGAATCCCCAACGTCGCCGGATTAGTGAAAGACGGTGCCAATAACAGCCCTTCATCTTTCCAGCGCAACAGCCAGCCACCAACACCCAGGAATTTGATTTTCGGCTCGGGCAGGTTGTGATCATCGGTTACCCGCAGCCCTTGTTGCTTGGGAGCATAGGTACACGCTGCGAGCATCAACAAGATCAGCAAAATGAGTGTGCGCATAATCGAGGCATCCTCGATGCAGCTATCATTGGTTGCCATCAACCAGGCACTCCCCTCGCGGGGAATGTCTGGCAAACACGCCGCCTAAAGCCGTCTTCGAACCCGGCTCAAAGTTTCCCTTTTAGCGCCGGTTTGGTCGAGTCGTCTGTGGTTCTGAAGATGCTGAACTCGATAGGTTTACCACTGGCAACAGTGATACTCATGACGTTCGAGTGGGCACCATAGAAAGTGTTTTTCCTGATCGTAGACTTGTATTGAAACCCTGCCCCGGTCACCGTCCTGGGTGACTCGTAGTAAAACTCCAGAGGCAGGCTGGGCGTAAACTGATTGATGGGGCTGGACATGAGCTCATGAACAACGACTTTGTTCCCTGAACTGTCTGTTATATCCATGTCGGCGCAGTACGAGGTGTGCATGTCGCCCGTCAGGAATACCACATCGGTGATGCCATTCTTCAGAATGTGTCCGAGGATCTTTTCTCGTTGAACCTTGAAAGCCGGGTCACACCATTTGTCCTTTTCCGGATTCTTTACTTCCCCCACGAAAGGCACGCTGGTAACGATGAACTTGGTGCTGTTCTTGTGTTGAGTCAGCCAGTTGAGCAGGCTTTTGAGTTGCTTGTCGTCAATCATCTGCTCAAGTGCAGCGATGCGTGAAGTGCGCGTATCCAGCACGAAGAATTGAACGTCGCCATAGCTGAAAGCATAAAAGTACTGGTCCGGCGATCCCAGCGTGACCGGGTTGTGCGAGTGCTGGAATTCCCAATAGGTCTTGAGTGCGATACGTGGCAAAGTACTACCGAGTTCTCCGCTACCGTGCTCGTAGTTATTAATGATCTCGTGATCATCCAGAATCATGTAATGCGGCAATTCAGTCAGTACTTTTTTCGCCGGAATGCAGTCGTCCCAGGCGTCCAGATACTTGTCCCGAAAGTGCTCCAGACTGGCCTCAGGCTTGAAAGGAATATCGGCATAGATCTGATCGCCTGCATGGATCATGAAGCGAGCCTGCGTTTTTGCTGCCACTCTGGAAATCGTTATCCAGGACTGATCCGGTCGCTCCAGAATTCCCAGTGAGTGCAGGTTGCAAGAGCCCAGCAAAAAGGTGAAGGGTTGCTTGGCGGTTTTCGGAAAGGTTTTGAAGCCGCCTTCGGCGTAGGCATCCCTGACGCGCGCATCGACCGGGTCTTTGAGCGTTTTTCCGAAGGCTACCTTGACCTTGTAATCAGTGTCGGCAGCCAATCCAGTGAACTCATGAACGTGAGTGAAAAACTCGGATTCTTCGGTAATTATTGAACGCTCATCCATTATTTTCTTGTTGGCAGGATTGATCAACTGGACGAAAACCGCCGGCCAGCGCGCTGATGCTCTCACCCAGACCTTGGCGGAAGTGTCTGTCGTGTGTCCCAGAATAAGCCTTGGCATTTGAATATCCTTTTGTAGACGGTCCCTAGCTTTCCCGGTCGTTGTCGACCAGGTTCACAGGCGCTGAGGATGCTACGAATCGAACGGCTTGTTCTGATGAGCAAATGGCTTCGTTACATGGTCAAATACGCGCTTGGGTGGATTGTAGATTCCCGTATGGTTTGTGCCAGTTTGCTGCGAAAAGCACCATTTGTACCGTAGGGCCAGCGCGAAGGCCTTTAATGTCGAAACAACCTTATTCTCTAAAAGCCGATCGCATTCAGGCAGCAAGCTGCTTTACTCCAATGAAGGACAGGCATCGGAGGCGAATATGGCGAGCAAGGTAGTGGATCTTGTACGGGGCAGTTCGTTTTTTAAAACTGCTGCCGGAATGCATCGAAACCCATTGGGGCTCATTGCATTGTTCATCATCTCGGTTTATGCAATCGGAGCGCTCGTTGTTGCATTTGGAAACGACAAGTTTTATGGGGCTCCAAGCCACCCGGTGATTTTGTTTATGGCGACCTTTCCCGTTGCCGTGCTTTTCGTTTTTTACTTACTGGTTGCGTACTACCACACCCACCTCTATGGGCCTGGCGACTTCATCAATCAGGATCATTTCTTTTTAGGAGCAACCCCAAAAGCACTAAAAGGACTTACGACAGGCGCCGCTATTTCCGGAACACCGATACCAGCGACCGAGTCGGATATTTCAGCCTTGAATGCTGCATACGAACGCATGATCGACTTTGGCTTCATTCTCCTTCATCAATCGGAGACTCTTCGCGCTAGAACTACTCCGGGAAGCGGGTTGTTCAAAGTAAGGGTTTGGATAGAACCCATGGACCGAGAAAACAATCTTGCTGAAATTGAGTCGGTTACCTACCGGGTCTGGGAAGATTTCCCGCAACCCGTAATCGCTTCTTCAGATCAACAATCGTCTTTTGACCTCTGGTTAAAAATCTACGGAGAGTTTCCGGTATTGGCCGTAGTGAGGAAGAAAAATGGCGAGACGTTCCATTTGATGAGGCACATCGACTTACCTGGGCGTCCCATGGACTGACCGAGAAAAGCCAGGTCGACATCGGCTTCGAGTCCTGTTCATCCAACGTCTACTGCCAAAACAGCTGCATCACCGCCGTCTAAACCGCCGACTTCGAAAAACTCCGCACCCTCATGCCACCCGAAGTCCTCATCACCGTACAACCCCTCCAAATCTGCCCCGGTCGGGGCCTGATCGCGTTCACCGCGCACACTTACGATTACTGCGACAGCGACGCCTACAACGAAATCGCCGTGTCGATCGTCACCAGCAAACCCGCCATGCCTCCAGCCGAAACTCGGACGCGGTGACGATTACTATGGGCGACGAGAGTTTGTCGAATTATCTGCGGGCGTCGGGGCTGGGGAAAAACGCTGAAGTATGAGTATTTGACGTCATTTCAGAGTGCACTGTACACCCCCCAAATCCTTTGTTTTGCTCGATGCGCGCTGACCCAAGAGATTGACCGAAGGGTGGATCCACAGATTTTTCTGGAGCCGTTCAGCTATCCAGCGGCCTAGGTTCAACAGCGTTTAAATACGCCTGGTACAAGTGGGCCTTCAGTATCCCTCAAGGCTGGCGATAACCTGTTCGGTGGTTCAGTCGGGCGTGAGCATTTTCGCACTGATCCACCCGCCAATCTTCTATTGATCATGGACTCTCCAATGCTTCACCGTATCCACGCCGATTATCACCAGGCAACCTTCAGCCGTAGCGCCTGCGCTTGGCTGTTTATCGACGACGTTCCCATCGAGCGGTGGCTCAACGACCATCTCGAATACCCCGGCCTCGACATGAACGCTCTTTCGCTGATCTGGTTGCTGGACGAGGAAGAGGACGCCCTCGCCCAACGCCGCTTCGCACCTGCCGAGGACGGTTCGTCGACGCTGGTGCCGTTGCTGGTCTGCAGCGATGACATGGACTTCGATTGCTTTGTGCTGATGACCGAACAGGTGATCGATGGCGATACTTTGCACTGGCGTCGCTTTGGCTTGAGCGTTTCCAGCGGCCTGGAAGTCGGCATCAGTACGCGGTGGGACGCCGAAAACCGTCCGGTCAGTTTTTCCCTGGCGCAGTTTCGCGGCGCGCTGGAGGATTTTTACAGACTGATGAAAGCCGGGGGTGCCGAGTAGCAGGCTACACCACCGCCGACCGACACCTCCGGGCATCAGTGCCCGACAACCGCCGCCGCTCCAGCAACACGCGGCCCAGACCGGAACCCGTGCACCCGCGCGCCGAAGGCGATTACAAACCCAAGGCTCACCAACACCACCATCGCCCACGGAAACGAGGCGACGCCCCAGCGGTCGAGCAACACCCCGCCGACCACCCCGCTACCGGCAATCGCGCTGTTCCACGCCACCACATTCAACGACAGCGCGACATCGGCGCCTTCACCGGCGGCATCTGCCAGCGCCGTCTGCAACAAAGTCGCCGCACCGCCAAAACTCAATCCCCACACCGCCACGCCTAGGTAAATCACCTGCGGCATACGCCCGAAAAAGCCGAACACTACGCAAACCAGTGCAAACGTGGCCAGGCTCACCAGCACGGTCTTGCGCAACAGCGGCTCAACCCGTTTCGCCGTCAGCCAGATCCCCGCCAGCGCGGCGATGCCGAACACCAGCAAGACCAGATCCACACGATCGGCCAACCCCGCCGGGGCTACGAACGGCGCGATGTAGGTATAGAGAATGTTGTGCGCGAGCATCCAGCTGATCACCACTGCCAGCACCGGTCGGACGCCCGGTGTGGTCAATACGCGGCGCAGCGACAGACGTTGATGCGCAGGTTGCGGCGGATAATCCGGCACTTTCACCAACACCCAGACGATCAGGATCAAGGTCAGGGCCGACATCAACCCGAACGTCGTGCGCCAACCGACGAGGCCTCCCAGCCATGTGCCGAGCGGCACACCGAGTGACAGGGCAATCGGCGTACCGACCATGGCCAGTGCCAATGCCTTGCCCTGTTGATCCGGCTCGACCATGCGTCGCGCATACCCGGCCAACAGACTCCAAGCCAGACCCGCCGCAACCCCGGCGAAAAACCGCGCCACCAGCGTCACACCATAGTGCGACGACAGCGCCGTAATCGAGTTGAACAACAGAAAACCAACAATCGTCAGCAACAACACATTGCGCCGACGCCAACCACGCGTGGCGATGGTCATGGGGATCACCGCCAGCACCGAGCCCAGCGCGTACGCGGTGACCATTTGCCCGGCCATGGACGGCGAAATCGCCAGGCCATCGCTGATCAGCGGCAACAGTCCGGCGGGCAAGGTTTCGGTCACGATGCAGATAAAACCGGTCATGGCCAGCGCCAGCAAGGCGCCGATGGGCAAGCGTTTTGGCGCTGCCGATAAAGTCATTGAAGGTGTCACGGGAAACTCCTTGAGCGCAAAATGTCAGACTTAAATACCGATCGATATAAAATACTGGCGGCAGTCGAGGCACGTTGTCAATGACTTATGTATCGACTAGTATCCAAATCACTTTCCGAGGAGTTTCTGCTATGGCCAGAACCGGTCGCCCCCGCGCATTCGATCGCGACGACGCCGTTGACCAGGCGATGCAATTGTTCTGGCAACACGGCTACGACTCGACCTCCCTCGCCCTGTTGAAGGCGCAATTGGGCGGCGGCATCTCCGCGCCAAGCTTCTACGCCGCATTCGGCTCAAAAGAAGCCTTGTTCGATGAGTGCGTGCAGCGTTACCTCACCACCTTCGCCCAGGTCACCGAATGCCTGTGGGACGAAACCCTGCCGCCACGCCAGGCCATCGAGACCGCGCTGCGCCAGTCGGCATGCATGCAATGCGATGACGGCCACCCCAAGGGCTGCATGGTCACCCTCGGCGTCATGAGCGCGCCCAGCCCGGAAAACGCCGGTGTCGTCGAAGCCCTCACCCACTCCCGCGCCCGCACACGCGCCGGGATTCGAGCATGTGTCGAGCGAGGTGTGACCGAGGGATTATTAGCGGACGACACAAACGCAGCCGCCATGGCGACGGTGTTCGACAGCTTCCTGCAGGGGATTTCCATTCTGGCTCGGGACGATACGCCGCTGGAGAGCATTGATGCGGCGATTACGCAGGTGATGGGGACGTGGGATTTGGCCCGTACCCTACGCAACTGATCCGCCGCCACCGTCATCGGCCCCGGTGCCGGTTGCGGATACGCCGTACCACGGGCGGTGTGGAAGGTGATGTTGCTTTCGACTTTCTGAATGACCTGATGACTGTGCCCGTTCAGCACCGTCACCGAACCGTACTTGCTCAGCCCCGACGCCGACAAACCTCATCAAGCCCAATCAATTCGGGGCTTCAACGTCGTCTCGTGGCAAGTCAACCACATGCGCTACGTCCTCGTCTCCGACGTCGTAAAAAGCGAACTGCAGACCTTCAGTCAGCTCCTGCCCCCCCCTAACCACCATCCCCAAGGAGCTGCGGCACGCTGCGCCTACAGGGGGCAGCCTGGATGTTGGTGGGGCGAAACGTCAGACGCCGCCAGTAGCGCTCCTCAACATCCGGGAAAAGCGTGAGATCGCCAAATGGATTTCATCCTGAGTATCGCCATCCCAATCCTCAATCGTCGCCAACTCAGCCCTCAGCGCGTCAATTCGATCGCGTATTTCAGCAACCTCTTCGTCCCCACATTGCCGCGCAATTGCCGTCCACTGCTCTTCCGAAATACGCTGCTGCACGGAAAGCCCCGCACTCGCTTGCGCGATCATTGCTGACAGTTTACTCATCAAATGCCCCTCATCTATTCCGTCCAGGCCGTTCGGCCCGATGCTCCCACCGATAACTTTGGATGACGTAATCAATCGACATCGTTGGGCTAGTGGCCATCCAAGTGTGAGCGTCAAAATGGCTGCCGCTGCTACAGGCGAGAATGCAAATTCAAAATGTATTTTTCCACAACATTGAGGCTACAACGAGCCTCGGCTCCTGATGGCAGAGGGAAACCTCTGGGAAATTTCCTACAAGCCAGCGGGAAGCCGGCTATTCGATGCGCCCCTTGTGATCCTGATAATTCAGCCCTTCGTTGGCCGACGCCAACAACGTCCAGATGCAGTCAGCCTGCATTGAATGGCCGTTTTCTTCTCAGGAGGGCACACACCATGAAGATCGGGTTACGGATGCTGGGCGGGCTTGGCGCATCGGCGTTGATGCTGATGGCGGCGCCGGCGATGGCGGCTTGCACCTGGGCGACGGGCAACAATACGGTCAAGCAGTTGACGCTCACCGGTGGTGCGGTGTTCGCGCCGCGAGACGTGCCGATCGGCACCACGCTGAACACCAACGGCACCATGCGACAGCTGAATTTCGGTGACACCTTGCTGTGTTATGGCACGGCCACCTACAACACGACACTGATCGGTCCGGTGGCGGTAAACATTCCGGTGGATGTGCTGGATGTGCCGACCAATGCCTTGCTGCAGACCAACGTGCCCGGCATTGGCCTGGCAATCTACATGACCGGTTTCGCTGCCGCATGGATTACGCCGCCGGGTAATCCCAACCGCTTCATTCCCTTCAACATGAATCGCACCGCTCCAAGCCAGGCGAACATGAACCAGGCGATGATGCGTTATGCGCTGATCAAGACCGGTGACATCGCGCCTGGCACCCACACCATCAACCAACTGGTCGCCACTGGCACTTCGGACATGGGCCCAATGTTCGACCTGACCTTTACCGCTACCGTGACCCTGGCCGGCTGCTCCCTGCCCGCCGCACCGGGCAACCAGATCAACGTGCCCATGGGCACCTGGGAAAAACGCGTATTCAACGGCAAAAACTCCACCACCCAAGCCCAGCCGTTCGCCATTACCCTCAACGCCTGCATCGCCGGCAACAACTATCCATCGAACACCAACGGCTACTTCAACGGCAACTTCGCCAACATTCAGATCGATGCCGACAAGACCTCAACCATCCTCGACGCGGCCAACGGTGTCCTGAGCCTGTCGAGCGATTCGACGGCTCAAGGCGTGGCCATTCAGGTGTTGCAGGACAACGGCACGCCGATGAATCTGGGTCAGCCCGTGCGCCTCAATCGGATCGTCAACGGCGTGACGTCAGTGCCACTCCGAGCCCGTTATATCCAGACCGGCGATGGGCCGACGCCGCAACCCGGCACCGCCAATGGCCATGCGAGTTTTACCGTGACTTACCGCTGAAATCCACCCACAAAAATCCACCTGTTTTTCCCGACGCTCCCCTTTGCCATCGCCTATTTCGTGCGGTGCCAAAGGCGGGGCGTTTTTTTTGCCAACAACTTATTGATCGCATAGCCGCGCTAGGAAATTTCCTACAAGCAAAGGGATTTTCCCTACATAGCGCCCTGATCAGCATCCCGATAATGAGCCTCAGACGCCACGCTCTGCCCCAGACGGGATGGCGACGTCGATCCGTCTCAGGGCCTTCGGGCTCAAGGACATTTACTCAATATCTGGAAGTGATCATGAAAAATTTTGCGCTCAAAGGTTTGTCCCTGGCCCTGGTTCTGGCAGCTGCTTCGCAAGCCGCAATGGCCGCCGACGGTGAAATCAACTTTGTCGGCAGCGTGACCGACAACACCTGCCCGGTCGTGGTGTCCGACCTCAACGGTTCGGCCGGTGCCGGCGACGTCGGCCTCGGCAGCGTGCCGGCGACCTCTCTGGCAACGGCCGGCGCAGTAGCGGGCGGCGGCGCGTTCACCCTGACCATCGACACCACCGCACCTGGCTGCAACGTCACCGGCAAGAAAGCCGTGGTCAAGTTCCTTTCGCTGAGCGGCAACGCCGGTTCCAGCGGCCAGTGGATCGGCCTACTGCCGGAAGCCGGCGTGGCCACCAACGTCGCCGTGCAGATCAAGGATGCGTCCGGCAAAGACGTGCAACTGGGCCTGGAATCCTCGCCTTATCTGGACCTGACCCAGCCGCTGCGCTTCACCGCCAACTACGTCGCCACCGGCGCCGCCACCTCCGGTCCGGCCAACGCCAAAGCCGCGTTTACCGTCGACTACCAATAAGTCCGGTCTGCAGCCGGCGGCGATTGGCGCCGCCGGATGCCCTTCCCTTTGCCACGGTTTTTGTGGCCGTGCCGACAAGAGGATGAACGCAATGAACCCAGCAAAAACCCCCTTCAAAACCGCATCGGTATTGGCCGTATTGTTGAGCGCGACGTTGCTCAGCAGTTTCAGCCAGGCCGGTGTGATGCTCGGCGGCACGCGCATCGTGTACGACGGCAACAAACGCGATGCCTCGATCACGGTCAGCAACACCACGGCCGAGCCTTACGCGGTGCAAGCCTGGATCAACACCGAGGCCGACGACAACACCACCGCCACGCCATTTGTGGCCACGCCGCCGCTGTTTCGCCTCGATCCGCGGAAAGAGCAAATGGTGCGTATCCAGAAAGTACCCGGCGATCTGCCGCAGGACCGCGAATCGGTCTTCTATTTCAACGCCCAGGAAATTCCGCTGGCCGGCAAGGCCGACGCCAACACCCTGAAAATCGCCATGCGCACGCGGATCAAAGTCTTCTATCGCCCGCCCACCCTCAAGGGCAGCGCGATGGAGGCACCGCCGCAACTGCGCTGGAGCCTGCAACAGGAACAAGGCAAACCGGTGCTGGTGGTCAACAACCCGACAGCGTTTCACGTGTCCTTTATCGGCGTAAAAGTCGAGGCCGGTGCGCAAGTCGTTGAAGTCAACGAACCGAAAATGGTCGCGCCGATGAGCAGCCAGCGTTACGCACTGCCGGGTTTCAGCGGCCGCAGCGGCGCGGTGGTGTTCTCCGCGATCAACGACTACGGCGGTTACAGCGAGCCGAAAAAAGTCGAGCTGAGCAGCGCCCCGTAACACCGCCACCCCTTTCCTTGCGAACCTGCCTGCACGCTGCCGATGCCGCGTGGCGGCCGAGTGTTGAGTATTGTCATGCGAATCGAAGCCCTGAACCGTCATCGTCAGTCCGCGCCTTTTGTTCCATTGCATCTGTCGGTCGCCATTCTCGCGGCGCTGATGGGCAGTTCGGCAAGCGCAGACGAACCGGCGAAGTTTGATGCCAGCTTCATGCAGCCCTTCGGCGGCGCCAGCGCCGGGCCCAACCTCGATCTGGACGCCATCGCCAATAGCGGCAGCATCGGCCCCGGCACCTATCCGGTGGTGATCCGTCTGAACCAGAGCTTTTTCGACCGTCGCGACATGACCTTCGCCAAGGACGCAAAAAGCGCTGAAGTGCGCGCCTGTCTGTCCGAAGCGTTTCTCAAGGAACTCGGGGTCAAGGTCGATGCGTTCCTGCCCCCGGGCGAAACATTCCCCGCGTGCATCGACCTTGCCGCGCTGATCGAAGGCGCTTCGGTGAGCTTCGACGCCGGGCGTCTGGCCCTCGACATCAGCGTGCCGCAGATCGCCCTGCGCCGCGACGCCGCCGGTTATGTCGCCCCCGAAGAATGGGATCGCGGGATCAACGCGGCGATGCTCAACTATCAGTTCTCGGCGGCCAACACCCAGTCCGACGCCCGTGGCAACGGTACGCAGTACAACCTCTACGCCAACGGCGGATTCAACCTCGGCGACTGGCGTTTTCGCTCCAGCTCCTCGTTCCGTCAGGACGAAGACGGCCAGCAGGACTGGCAGCGCAGCAACACCTACGCGCAGCGCGATTTGACCGCGATCAAAGGCACCCTGACCCTCGGCGAAAGCTTCACCCCGGGCGACGTGTTCGACAGCATTCCGTTTCGCGGCGCCCAGGTGGCGTCGGACATGGGCATGTTGCCGGACTCGATGCAGGGTTATGCGCCGATCATTCGCGGCATCGCCGAAACCCAGGCCAAGGTCGAAGTGCGGCAGAACGGCTACTCGCTGTACACCACGTACGTCGCGCCCGGGGCGTTTGAAATCGACGACCTCAACGCGGCGTCGGGCAGTGGCGACCTCGAAGTGATCATCACCGAAGCCGACGGCCGCGAGCGGCGCTTCACCCAGCCGTACGCCACGCTGGCCAACATGCTGCGGGAAAAAACCTGGCGTTACAGCGCCACCGCCGGTGAGTACAACGCCGTCGACGGCGGCCAACGTCCGGTCTTCGCCCAGGCGTCGCTGGCGTACGGTTTGCCGTTCGACCTGACGTTGTATGGCGGCCTGTTGGGCGCCGACTTCTATCGCGCCGGCGTCGTCGGCGTGGGCAAAAGCCTCGGCAGTCTCGGCGCCGTGTCGCTGGACGTGACCCAAGCGCAAACCGACGTGCCGAGCGGCTCCGGGGTCGCGGCTGGCAAAGAAAAAGGCCAGAGTTTTGGCGTGCGTTACGGCAAGGCCTTCGAAACCGGCACCTCGGTACGCTTCGCCGGCTATCGCTATTCCACCGAAGGCTATCGCGACTTTGATGAAGCGGTGAGCCTGCAAGAGCCGAACGAATTCAACACCTTCTCCAAGCGCAGCAAAGTCGAAGCCAGCATCAACCAGGCGCTCGACAGCTACGTCTCGTTCTACCTGAACATGAGCAAACAGAACTATTGGGGCAGCTCGCGCGAAGATAAACAGATGCAACTGGGCTTCAACACCCAACACAAGGGCGTGACCTACGGCATCTACGCGAGCAAGACCCTGACCGACAACTTCGGCCAGAACAATCAAGTGGTGTTCACCGTGTCGATGCCCATCGGCCAGACGCGCAGCACCGGCACCTACACCGTCACGCGCAACAACGACGGCAGCCTCGACCAGCGCGCCGGCCTGAGCGGGCGCGACGGCAACCTCAACTACAACGTCAACGCCAACCGCTCCGACAACGGCGGCAACAACGGCTCGGCCCTGATCGGCTACCGCGCACCGTTCGCCCAACTCGGCGCGGGCGTCAGCGTCGGCAGCGGCTACCGCCAGACCTCGGTGAGCGCCGCAGGCTCCGTGCTCGGTCACAGCGATGGCCTCGAATTCGGCCAGACCCTCGGCGAAACCGTGGCCCTGGTCGAAGTCAAAGACACCCCGGACGTCGGCGTCCTCAACGCCCCCGGCACCCTCACCAACGCCAAGGGCTACGCCCTCGTGCCGTACGTCACGCCGTACCGCAAAAACCGCGTGGCCCTCGACACCGGCGAACTGGACAACAACATCGACATCGAAGAAGGCGTGACCAACGTCGTGCCCCGTCGCGGCGCCGTGGTCAAAGCCAGCTTCGCCGCCAGCCGCTCGGAAAAAGCCCTGCTCAACGTGCGCCTCAAGGACGGCAAACAACCGCCGTTCGGCACCCCCATCACCAACGAAAAAGGCGCCAGCGCCGGCGTCGTCGGCCAGGCCGGTCAAGTGTTGCTGTCGGTGGGTGAAGGCAAGGTCTACCAAATGAAATGGGGCGAAAAAGCCGAACAGAGCTGCCGCATCGAACTGGACGTGAGTAAAGCACCGCTGGTGGATGGTTATCGCGTGGCGGACGCCGTGTGTCAGTAAAACCGGGGCTTGATGCGCGTTGATGATCGACGCTGTTTAAGGATGCCAGGCCTCACACGCCTGGCATTTCAACGACCGGTTTAAAAACGTTCCGAGATACGTCCGACAGGCTACAACGCCTTGCGCCGTTGCCTACGACTACGCCAGAATCCGCCGGCTTGTGCGCCGGGTGGGCGGGTTCTATCGTGGGTCGGTCACTGAATAGCAGTGATCGGGTTTGGTAGCCCGTGTATACAAGGTGCGCAATTTCACTATTGGCGAAAGTCTTCGCCTGGCTTTTATGGTGGTCATGCGCAGGGCGCTTTCGAGCGCGCCGGTTTTCCTTGTGTCCCGGTCTACCAACCTGTGCATGGCCGCCACCCATCGTTTGGTAGCGAGTGGGTGATGGCTCCTTTTAAGCGACACAAGGGAGTTACATCATGTTCAAGATCACACCGAATCCGCCAGAAACCGATCCAATCGCAGGCGACGAATCCCCCGACGCCAAGAAATTCAACGAAGCCGTCGACCGCGCCCTCTCCCACTACCTCGGCCCTGCCCCGGAAATCATGCTCACCCCGTACCAAACCAACAAGATGTTTATCGCCAACCCGAACACCAAGACTGAGGAATTGCTGGTGAATGCCAGTGAATCACTCGGCTCGGCTTCGGTGATGCTCGGGGATGTTATCGGGCTAGTTCACGGACCGGCACGCAAGACGCTGCAAGGCATTGCGCAGGTGGTGATGCTTGGGGAGTTGGCGGTGAATAGGGCGTTGGATAACGTGGTGCCGACGGAGTAACGAAAATTCCTCCATGACGGCTAGGATGTCGTCATGGAGGTTGATCAGATATACGCACCAAGATTGAAAATAAATCAGATAGAAAGTAAATCCGTCCCTTTTTTCTATGACCGATTACCTCATACGATGCTTACACCCTAGCAAAGGTACTGGGACTGTCGTTCCTGTTGAGTGGCATTTCACATTACTGCGTCGAGAGACCAGCGTTGAAACTCAGGCATGCGCTGAGGGGTGACGTGAAGGATGGCGACGGGCAAGTGCAAGTGCAAGTGCTCGGTGGTGAACTGCGACTTGATCGCAAGCTCAGGCGTGTGCACCAACAATCGTGCTGGCGCATTGGTCGAAGCAGGCGTTCACGCATGCGCTTCGTTCTGGTTTCCGATGTGGAAAAAGACGAACTGGAGACCTTGGGTCAACCTATGCAAAATGGTGCCTGAACCACTTTCCTCTCAAACACTTTTTCCGTGTGCAGGGCAAGCCTGACAGCGAAGACGGAAGTCCATTTAGCATTGAGTTAACCATAGTGACTGTATTGAAGACACTTCGAGAAAGGATGTATTGATCGTCACTCAATCCTAAGTGCTGCTTTACAGCGGACCGTAGCATCTGATTAGATAGAGGCACTTTGACATCAATTCGTTAACCCTCCCTTTTACTCACCATCTGAGATCACCAATGGAAAATGGACAAAAGAAACTCAAGGAGCTTTTCGATGGAAGAAAAGTATTCAGTATCCCGGACTATCAGCGAGCATACGCGTGGGATAAGACACGCCAACTCCCGGACTTCCTTGAAGACATTGAAAACCAGTCGTTAGGCCGCGATTACTTCCTAGGGACGATCTTGTTTCAGGAAAGGGATGAGAAATTACAAGGCTACGACGTAATTGACGTGGTGGATGGCCAGCAGCGCATCACAACAATTATCATCTTCATGAAAACCCTTCTTGATGAACTGGCGACACGACTGGGTCCCGAGGAGTTCGTGGATAAAGGACTCGATCTGGTGATAGAGACCTACATTAAAAGTCGAAACCGAAGCAAACTCAATGCCATTTCTCCGGACAACGACTTTTTCCAAGATTATATTCTAGAAGACCAGAACGGTGCGGACTACATAACCACGCCGTCACAGCGTCGACTCTACAGCGCCAAACAGTTTTTTGCCGAAGCGCTCGCAAAAAAACCGACCACTGAACTATTGGAATTGAAAACCAAGTTGGACTCACACACAAAAGTCCTTACTTACTCCGTAAAAGATACAGCGGAAGCGACGCTTATTTTTGAAACGACGAATGATCGTGGTAAAGGCCTAACCCACCTGGAGAAGATCAAAAGTTTCCTCATGTACAAGACTTATCTGGCCACAGGCGAAGACGTCGACGTACACCTTCGTTCGATTCAGGAACGCTTCACTGAAATTTATCGAGAACTTGAACAGTTCGATGAGAGACTTTCGGAAGACTCTGCACTTCAATATCACTGCATTGCATTCGAGAAATGGAGTGATAAGTCTGATTACCAGCAGCCTGTCAACTACATTCGCAACAAGATTAATCCACTGATAAATTCCGGCAAAAAGGACGAGGCACTAAGCTTCATTGATCGATTCAGCAAAGAGCTAAAAGAAAGCTTTACAATTCTCAGACTTTTAATGCAATCGCAAAGTCAGGGTTTTAGAGATCTTGTCTGTCTGGATCGCTTAGGCGCATTTTATCCACTTCTAACGAAAGCTTACAAATTTGACACCTCTGCCAACAAGGCGAACTTCGACTTGGTCTGTAAATTTCTGGAAATTTACAGCTTTCGCGTATTTTCTATTCAACAGGCACGCTCCAACACTGGTCAACCTGCACTGTTCACTGCTGCAAGGGATTTTGGCGGGAAGTTTACCCCCTTGTTCGACAGACTCACCACCCTCATTAATCATCACAGCCCTAATAAATTCTTTAAGGAAAATCTGCAGTACACTGATTTTTATGCGTACATGCACTCCAAGGACATGAGCTACCTGTTCTGGAAGTACGAAAACTACCTTCGCCAGACAGAACAACCCATTTGTGCAGACATGTCAGAGCGCGAATACAGGGATGCTACCAAGCGTACCAATCTGACAATAGAACACATTGCATCACAAACTCCCGAAGCGCTGGGTATTATTCGGAACGTTTCAATACTTCCTGCGTTGAATGAAGCGTTTCTGGAAGAGCATATCAACCGGCTGGGCAACCTAACATTCGACCCGGCCTCCGCTAACTCATCAAAGGGCAACAGCAACATCCAGCTTAAAAACTCCAACTATTTCAAAAAAGCGCCTTACAAAACTCAAAACGAACTGGATAGTTTCATTATCGATGGTAAATGGAGCATCGGTTCCATTGAGGCCCGGGGGAAAAAAATCATAAAATTTTGCCTGCAACGCTGGAACCCTGAATATCTGGAAACCCCATAATATTGATGTCAGACACCTGCGCTCGCTGAACAAAGCGTCAAAGCTTCAGCTCGGCTGGTTATCAACGCCGGGTTGAACAGCGAATGCTGCTGAAAAATGACTGAAACCATTCCAATTATTGTCGTAAAAGCAATACAGCCAGACAATTCTTAGGCCCTTAGCCAGGCTTAGTTCTTAACTGCAAGGAAGCCAGCCATATGTCTACCCCAAAAAAGCATCATTACGTCCCCAAAGGAATACTAAAAAATTTTACTGCCGACACAGCTCAGGAAAAAATAAATTATATTGACAAATTTTCCGGAGAGCTACACAGCAGCAGCACACAAAAAGTTGCCCGCCAGCACTACCTATATAGATTTTCCGAAGGAGGTAAATGCCTTGAGAAAAGCTATTTTGGTAAAATCGATAGTGCAGGACCAATCGTTATTGATAAAATCGTAAGCGACGCACCATTGGAGAAACTGACACTTAAAGAACAAAAAGACTTACGAAGATTTGTCTCTGCTCAAATGCTGAGGGTACCTGCCATCCTGAAGCAACTGGAAAACTTTGATGATGACATTTCAAATGCATTTGATGGTGAGCATTCCATAATCAAGGAAACCGCACACATTGACTTCCTGAATTCAATCCTTAAAGGTGTAGACATCTATGATGATCTACTTTCGAAAAAAAGTATGACCGTACTGGTACAGCGGGACGCCTCGCAATATTTTGTGATTGGCGACGCACCGGTCATAACTAAAAACTACGGACCTAACGCAACCTCACAAATCGGACACTCACTCCCTATCATTGACTGGGACTTTATCTCATTACCTCTATCGCCTAAACACATATTGATATACTTCAATCAGTCTGACCAAGTCGACATCCGACAACTCGCGCAGGAAAACAATGACTGGCAATTCATAAAAGCTGACAAGTTTGTTTTCTCCGCATCAAAAGAGCTACTCTTGACCGAACTAAAAATATATCACCAAAACGCATATAGATTCATAGAAAAAACCAAACCCGAGTACATAGCTGAACACTCTTTAAAATACGGCGACAAAATCGAGATCGGCCCACCTAGAATAGCCTTTACGGAAACTGCAAAAAAACAGATAAGAGACTTACTAATTAAATCTTCAAAAAACAAGAAACCTTAAGTTAACACCTGCCATCACTGAGTTCGTCGCCGATGTAGCGAACTCGCTGCCCTCGACATCGCATAAAGAGATAAAAAAGAAATTAGCGAATTTTCTAGAAAACCATTCCATTCTATGAACGGACGTTGAGCAGCAACTCGCTGCTCTTTCTTTGGCTTCGGCAAACCTACAGCATAAGCGCCACGCACTGATGCCGCTCTTGTCGCCAATCAAAAAAAAAAACACGAACGTTCCCGAACGCCTGACCAAGTCTTTGTGCAAAGGCTACCCATCAGAGCGCCAAATCTGATGTTTTCAACTCTCAAACAGCGTCCAGCCATGGCAAATGTCATCAAATTCTTTCGCCGTAAAAAATAATACAAGTTCCTCAGGGTTGAATGTTTCTTGCCACTAGTTCCAGTACCCAGGAATAGGGTCTATCGTTATCACGTTATTGCAGGCGGTATTTTCCAATATCCCCAGAATGATATCAGGCTGCACTCAACTCGAACCTTTCACCTTGGTTCAGCGCCCAGAGTTTTCCGACAAGGCTGTCATCCCCGACCACCGCTTCATCTGGCGCCATCAGATACCGTGTATAAAGTTTTTTGTAGTCGGGCGCTTCTGGGCATGGACCAACCCTTTGATGAAACGAGAACTGCCGAGGGGTCCAGAGATCTGAATTGATGGCGTGCTTTGGCCGAAAGCAAAACGGTCATCAGCCATACCCACTCGATGCTCAAGTGCGGCTGTGATCTTGAAAAAAAATAACCTCAACCCTTCTTCTTCAACAATTTATTCAGGTAGTACTTCACACTCCAGCGATCCTTCGGTCTCGGTTTGTAATGGGTTTTGTTTCTTTGCGAAGGATCAACCCCCACCCCACTCGCCGTGTAGTAATAAAGCGCAATCGACCGTCGAGTGATGCGCTCCGGCGTAGTCAACGGCTCCGGATGCCCATGGTTACTATCCTTATCCGTATTAAAAATCACACACCGGTTATAAACCGGCAGCACCTTCTTCAGGCATTTCTTCATCCCTACATCCCAAAGCTCCAGGTTGCCGCCGTACGCCTCCTGCCAGTCCTCGGTCAGGTAAATGATCACGTTCAGCCGACGCTCAATATTGAGCTTTTTGTTCAGCCGAAAATCCGAGTGCACGCCGAGGAAACCGCCGGTTTTGGTTTCGTGTAATCCACCGCCAGCAAAATAAGGGTCAGGAATCAGCCCTTGAATGCCGGTGAGTTTTTCGAGGAATTCCAGCATGGGTGCGGAGTTGAAGGTGTTGAATACGTTCTTCAGGTACGGGCTGCAGGCGTTGGGGCTGATCTGGCGTTTGAGTTGGCCTTTGTAGCCGCGCTCGTAGATTTGTTCGTTGTTGGTCGGTTCGACGGGGAAGTGTTCGCGGATGCTGGCGATGACATCGGCTTGCAGGAAGTTGTCGATGACGATGTGCGGGAATGGCGTGGCCTGGGTGTATTCGTGGGTCAGCGATTCGCCGAAAGCGCTGGCGGCGGTTTGGTCGAAGTCGAGTTCGGGGGTCAGGGTGATGGGGAGTGTTTGCGTGTTGGCTTGCATTGCCGCTCCAATTGACTTGAATGCTTTCAGGTCTCGGTAAACAAGGCTGGGCGCTCTGCGCGGTGCCTTGGTTTTTTGCTGAGTACGGATGCGAGCAGGTTGCCATGTCGGCCATGGCCTGCCGAGTGTCCGTTGCGTAAACGTGGGGCGGCGCTGTAACGGCATGTTTCTGGCTGTCACAAACTCGTCATATTGCCTCTGCTAATCTCGTCGGCGCCCTGCCCTACACCCCAGTCCGAGAGCCCCCAACCGAAGGTCCCGCCAAGGTGTTTCCGACTCCCGTTCGCCAGCCAATCATCCTGCGCTCCGACAATCTCCGTTCCGATGACTTCGGCGCGTTGTTCTCCCGATTCTTCGGCAACCGTTATTCCGACTCCCCGCCGCTGCCGTCGAACATCATTATCGGCGGCGTTTATGGGCGGCACGATGGCGTCAGTTTCCGGCGCATGCATTACCACGGTGATTTCAGCGTTTCGTTTCCCGATCCGCAGGATGAGATTACGTTTGTGATCCCAACGGCGGGCAAGATTGTTTTCAATCACGCGACCGAGTCCATCGGTGTGACGCATATGGGCCTGGCGGTTGATAAGGCCGATATTCGTTCGATGCGCTTTGTTGATGATCATGCGCATCACGGCATGTCGATCAATCGTCATCAACTCACCGAGCGGTTGTCGATGCTGTTGGATAAACCGATTGTGCAGAAGATCGTTTTTGCACCCAGCGTGGACCTGAACACTGCAGCGTTTCAGGGGATTCGGGCGTTGATTGATCTGGCGACGGGGGCGGAGTTTGATCTGTTGCTCAACAGCGGGACGTTGATGCCGTCGCGGTTGCGCGAGATGTTAATTGATGCGGTGCTGGAGGCTTGGCCGCACAATTTTTCCGAGGCATTGCAGCGGCCGGCGCCGAGGGTTGCGCCACGGCATGTGAAGTTGGCGGTGGAGTTTATTCAGGCGCATCCGGAGCAGTTGGTCAGTGGCGTGGATCTGGCGCGGTTGAGCCATGTCAGTCAGCGCGCGTTGCAGGAGGGGTTTCGGCGGTTTGTCGGGATGTCGATTGTGGGGTATCAGCGGCAGGTGCGGCTGGAGCGGGCTTATGAGGTGTTGAAACGGCGGGGTTCGGGATCGGTGACTGAAGTGGCGTTGCGATTTGGGTTTAGTAATGTGGGGCGGTTTTGTCGGTATTTTCAGGGGGCTTATGGGGTGAGTCCGGCGGATTTGCGGGGGCGCGGTTGATCGGTTCTTACGCTGGAATGCTGATTGTGGGAGCTGGCTTGCCAGCGATGGCGGTGGGTCAGGCAATGGAGATGTTGGCTGGGCTGGCCAAATCGCTGGCAAGCCAGCTCCCACAAGGATTTTTGGTGTGCCTGAGATTGTCGGCATCCCATAGGGATTTTTGGTGTGGTTGGGATTGATGGCAACTCATATAACCTTTGGTGTTGGTTGGATTGGGGTCTTCCTTGACCCCGCTTCTGTTTAGAACGCGTAGCTGGCCTTGAGGCCGCCGTTGAAGCCGTGGCTGTCGCCGCCGCCATTGGCGCCTACTTCTGCACCCAGGCTCAGGGCGCCGAGGCTGGCCATCACATTCACTCCGCCGCTGAACTGGTCGCGATTATCAAACGCCGCACGTTGTTCGATGTCGAGGCCCAGCAGGTGGCTTTGGCTGTCGACTTCGTTGTCGCCCAGTGTGCGTTCGTAACCGACTTGTACGCCCGGCACCAGTTGCCATGCGCCCATCGTCACCGGGACAAAACCTACGTTGAGGTTGGCGACGGCGCTGCGGCGGGTGGCGCTGTTGTCGTCGACGTTGAGTGCCAGTTCGCTGCCCTTCTCTTTGAAGCCGTTGAGGTCGAGGTGGCTGACGCGCAAACCAAGGCTTGGCTCGAAGGTCATGCCGTTGACCGGGGCGCGGTAGCCGAGGGCGACGGTGGCGCCGGTGAGGTTGCCGTGGGTATCGCCTTTCGCGGTGCCGAGGCCGCCGCCGAGGTCACGTTTGCTGTCGTAGTCGACGTAGCCGGCGCTGGCGTTGGCGTCGAGGAACAGGCCTTGTTCGAGGCTGGTGAAGCCGTAGCGGGCGCCGATGTTGAGGAAGGTGAAGTCGGTGTCAGCCTCGCCCCCCGCGCCGCCGACCGTGCCTTTGCTGTAGCCGAAACCGCCACGTGCGCTGAGCTGTTCGCTGAAGCGTTGGGTGATGCCGACCATCAGGCCTTGGCTGTGTTCATTGCTGCTGTCGGCGTGGGCCGAGCCGTCGGTGCCGAGGTAGCCGGCGAGCGCGGTGGTCCAGAGGCGGTACTGGCCGACCTTGAGGTCGCTGCCGCTGGCGAATGCTGCGGCGGCTTGTTCGATCATCGCGTTTTGCCGCAGCAAGTAGCTGGCGGCGTCGGCGTGCACCTGGCCGCCGACCTGCGATTCAACACCGCCGAGGGTGCCGGCGTCGATGGCCGATTGCAGGTAGTAGTTGTAGGCGCTGTAGGTGCCGGACAGGTTGGTGTTCTGCAATTGGCGGAGCAGTTCGGCGCCGGCGGCGGCGTTGCCGATCAGCCCGGCCTGACCCGGCAGGCTGTTGTATTCGACCAGTTTGCCGCGCAGAACGTAGATGGTTTCCTGTGACAGCCCGAGGCCCTGCTTCAGGTAGTTGTCCATGCTGCCGTATTGCGCGGTGACTTCATCGAGACCGGCCTGAAGGTAACTGGCCTGGACGCCCAGCAACGGCTCGTAAATGGCGGCCATGCTCGGCGGCAGCACTTTGAGCGTGGCGGCGACGCGGGCGGCGGTATAGTCGTTGGTCGCCAGGTAATTGGCCATGATCGTTGCGTTGTCGACACCGGCGATGCTCTGCAACACGGCGGCGGTCCAGCCGGTGCGATCCTTGCCGGCGGTGCAGTGGAACAGTTGCGCAGCGTCGACGCTGGCCAGTTCATTGAACAGGTTGCCGAACTGGCTGCGCATGCCGGCGTCACTGACGAAAGCGCGGTTGGTCTGCTCCATCATGGCGATGGCGTCGGCGGCGCTTTTGAAGGAAATATTGGTGATGTTCGAGCCGGAGGTAGTGCTGCCGATGATGTCGATGTTCTGCCAGGTTGCGCCGCTGATCATCGTGTCGGGGGTGGCGGCGATTTCGCTGGGGGTACGCAAGTCGTAAACGGCTTTGATACCGAGGCCGTTGAGAATCGCCAGATCGGCCGCGGTCGGCGTCAGCGCGTTGGAACGGTAGAACACCCCGGCGCGCATCGTGCCGTCGTGGGCCGTGGTGTACGCGGTGGTGATGCCGGCGACGTCGCGAAAGTTGTCGATGCCTTGCAGGCGCGGCGTGTCGAGCGGCACAGACTCGGCAGCATGGGCGGCGGCGATGGACAGGCTCAGTACGGACAGCGAACACAGAAGACGTTGAAACACGGTGCAGCCTCATTGTTTAAGCGTTGGGCTGATCACTATGGGTAGGCAAGTGATACTGAATATGACAGTTTTGCTTTGAAGGGAAATGGCTGCGCGAATGGGCCGTGGGGTGCGTGATTGGTCCATCCACCGGTAGGGAAAGTCTCAGGAACTAACGAAAATGGAAGATCAGATTCGAATGGCAACACGTGAAGATGCCGCCATGATCAGTGAACTCATCGTGAACACTTTGCGTGAGTCCAATGGGCGCGACTATTCGCCAGACGTTATAGCGCAGGTGCAGCGCAGCTTTGCACCGCAGGCGATTCTAGACTTGTTGAGCAAACGTCAGGTTTATGTGGCGACTTGGAATCAACACATCGTGGCAACCGCCAGTCTTGATCAGGACGTGGTTCGCAGCGTGTTTGTCGAACCGGGCTGTCAGGGTAAAGGGCTGGGTAAGCGGCTGATGGAAAAGCTTGAGTCGGTCGCTGTTAGCCAGACTTTCACCAAGCTGCAGGTGCCCTCTTCGATCACCGCTGAAGGTTTTTATCGCTCGCTTGGGTTCGACAGGGTTCGGGATGAATATCACGGTGCCGAACGCACGATCATCATGCAAAAGCTGTTGTGACCGCAGCGGCAGCCCCCTGTAGGAGTGAGCCTGCTCGCGATAGCTAGAGTGTCATCTAGCACATCAACGGCCTGACCCACCGCCATCGCGAGCAGGCTCGCTCCTACACGGGTGCGTGGTGTTCGCAGAATCGGCGGTTGAACATAACCACTCGCGCAGTCAGCCTGGTTGATCTACAGCAATATTTGCCCCACACAGCGGCGTTATTCTGCAGTGGCTGAAAACAGCCGTGCTGTGCGCACGTCACAGGCCTTGTGGCCAAGGTGGCGCTAAATGAACAAAAAACGCATTGTCTGGGGGAGCATTCTCCTGGGCCTTCCGTGTGTCTTGCTTCCGGTCCTTTTGATGGGTTACGTCGCCTGGATGTTGAATCTGGCAGCGGCTCAGCAACGTCTGGAAATCCTCGCTTCCGTCGCCTCCAGCCGTGCCCACGGGACTTTCAGTGAAGCGGCCGGCGCACTGAAATCCATCGCTGGGTCGCGTCTCGCGCCGTGCACGCCGGAAAGCATCGACGAGATGCGTCTGCTGACTATCAACACCCTCTCGGTGAAGTCGATCGGCTACGTCGAAGAAGAGATTTACGCCTGTGGTTCCTGGGGACCGGTCGGGCAGCACGCGACGCCATGGCGCGAGGATTTCACCACCTCGGACGGCGTGCGCGTTTCACTCGGCGTGCAGTCGCGCATCGTTGCGGCGAAACCGATGATGGCGCTGCAGTATGCGGCGTTCAACGTGCTGGTCGATCCCGAGCAGTTTCTGCATGTCATGCTTGATGAGGATTTGCACCTGGCGGTCGGCACCGCGTCCGGGCAATTGATCAGCGCCTCACGCCCGGGCGCGGAGCACTTCCTCGCTCGCGTGCATTCCGGTCCGCACTCGGGGCTCGACGACGGCTACCTCTACACCCTCGTGCACAGCGGCGACTGGGTCGCCATCGCCGCGCTGTCGCGCCATGAGCTGATGCAAGGCTTGATCCGCCGGGAGTTACTGCTGTTGCCCATCGGTGGTTTGCTCGCCGGGGTGCTGGTGTTGCTGATCGTGCGCCGCACCCGGCAACGTCTGTCGCCGCTGGCGGAACTGCAACTGGCGGTGCGCAATCGCGAGTTCGTTGTTCACTATCAACCGATCATCCGCCTCAGCGACGGTGCCTGCGTCGGTGCGGAGGCACTGGTGCGCTGGCAGCATCCGGATGGCTCGCGGGTGTGCCCCGATGCGTTTATTCCGCTGGCCGAGCGCAGCGGTTTGATTCTGCCGATCACCGATCAGGTCATCGACAATGTGATGCGTGACCTCGGCCCGTTGCTGGTCAAGGAGCGCAGCTTGCACGTGGCGATCAACCTGGCGGCGAAGGACGTCAGCAGCGGCCGCTTTCTGCCGATACTCGACGCTGCGTTACGCCGCGCCGACGTGCAGCAAAAGCAGATCTGGCTGGAAGCCACCGAGCGCGGCTTCGTTGAGATTGATGCTGCCCGCGCCACCGTCAATCGCGCCCGTGAGCTGGGTTATCTGGCGGCTATCGATGATTTCGGCACCGGGTTTTCCAGCCTGCAGCATTTGCAGCAACTGCCGCTGGACGTGCTGAAGATCGACAAGTCGTTCGTCGACAATATCGATCAGGATGCCGCGACCGGCACCGTGACCGGCCACATCATCGAAATGGCCAAGAGTTTACGTTTGCAGATCGTTGCTGAAGGTATCGAGACCGAAGCGCAGCGCGATTACTTGCACCGTCAGGGTGTGCAGTTTGGGCAGGGTTGGCTGTTTGGCAAAGCGATGCCGGCGGAGGAATTCTTGCGGTTCTATCAAGAGCGGGCAAACGTGCTTGTCGACCATCCAGCGCTAGAAAGCGTGTAACTATCGCCGAGCCCCGGACAAGCCACCCGCCAGCCGATCAAGAATCTGCACGAGCTCAGGTCGCGTCCATTTTTCCCACGGTACGATCTCCTCGTCATCACCGGTGTGCCTATGCTCTCCGGAATCAAACGCCAGGTAGATGGAAAAAGCCGGCTCGGGCATTTCGGCATCCATGCCGAGGTTGACGATATCGCCGAACAACAGATTCATCACCTCGTCGCACGCGTGAAAGTCGCGTACACCGCTAAGGAACTGATCGGCCATGGCAATCGCGACTTGATTCAACAGGTCGCGAGGATTCATCTGCACAGCCTGACAAATAAGGCTCAAGTCGTGAATCGTGTCTTGCTCCAGAATTTGCAAAACGTAAGCAAGATCAGCGCGGCTCAGGGTCGGCAATGCGTGTCCTCCGGGCGTACAGTGAAGTGTGCGCGCAGCATGCAATGGATCGCCGCCAATGCCAACGTCTGCTGCACACTTCAATTGGTTTTGCTGACAACCTTGATGTCTGTAATCCCTACCCGCTTGGCCTGCTCGAGAATCTCCTCGGCCGTCGAATCCGCAGTGGGCATGATCAAGCCGTTTTCCGCGTCGCCCAGATGCAGTTCCAGCAAGTGCATCGCAGCCTCATGGTTGGCCAACTCCTGTTCCTTGAGTTCAAGCAGAAAGGTACGAGGCTCGCCGTTGAATCGGTAATCGATGTGAAAGGTGTACATGATGTCATCCGCGTCAGTAGAAAAAGGCACTGATCATCCTGACGCAGCAGTCAGTTTTTAGTTCAATCGCAAAGCGAAGCGGTCAGACCTCCCCGCGATTCAAGGGAAGTCTCGACATGGTCGTGTTGTTGTTTTTTTCAACTCATCATGAACGCATCCAGTTCCTCATGGCGGGTAATCAGAACCGCAGGCGAAACGCCCAGGGTCAGCGCCAGTACGACGCTGCTGTGCAACAACTCGGTGTTTCGCTCGATATCAAACGCGGCGGTCATCAGATCGCCCAGATGATCGAATGCCTCAAGGATGTCCTGCACGACGGCTTGGCATTGCCGGTCGACTGTGGCCAGGTATTCGTTCATTCGTGCATCCAGGGTGGCCTGAATCCCGGCCGATTGCCCTTTGAGGAATTCAGCAAGCATCTTGCCAGCCACGGAGCCCACTACCGCGCCGATCACGGGAACAGGTATCAGAGCCTGTCCGGCGGCCGTAGCGATACCGACGATGGCCGACTCTGCGCAGACAACAGTGCCCAGGCTAATCAACTCGTCCAGATCAATCCTGCCGGCGTGGTAATCGACGATCAGCGTACTGACCCCTTTCGCGGCGCTGACCACAGCGCCGGCAAAAGGCGCAGCCATGTTTGCATAGTTGGTCATGAGGTAGATCGAGCCGCCGGCGATCGCACCGCCGATTGCTGCCGTGCCTGTATCGATTCCAACATCGGCCCAGTCCTGCGTGTTGAAATCACCCTTGAATACGTTTTTGCCTTCCTTGTATTTGGCGTACAGCGAAGTGGTCAACCCGACGGCACCTCCCACCGCACCTGCGATCGCGGCAGCCTGGGCCGCGCCAGCCAACGACGGGCCGTTTTCGCTGCGAATCTGTTCCTTGCGCTGATCATTGCGGTCGGCCAACGCATTCTCTTCCCGCTCAAGAGTGTCGAACACCTTGCCCTGTTGCGGGTCCGCGTAGTTCTGCAGGCTGGGTTTGACGACGTCCTGGAAAGGTTTGCCAGACGTCTCCTCGATTTCCTTGACCTTTGCCAGGATGGCCCTGACCGACTTATCACTCAGAGGACCGGGATCACCGTTGATGACGCGGGTGATGGTTTCGAACTGGTCCTTGGGAATCTGGTAACAAGAGCCGTCTCTACCGAACGTTTCGTACTTGCTCATATGCTCAAGCACTTCGCCGAGCCCATTGTTGGCACCGTTGATGAACTTCGACTGAACCGCGATACCGTCCAGCAGGAAGTCCTCGGGGGCCGCGCGGCCGACGCCTTCGAACGTCGCAACGAAGTCGCCTTGTTCGACCAGCGAGCGGGCATTGCGCACCCCCACTTCAACCTGCTCGGCAATTTCTCCGTGTTTGGTCAAAGGGTTACCGAGGATCTTTTCGGGGGTTTTCAGAAACGCGCGAACAATATCAATTTGCTCAACCGCTTTGTGCAGCGCTTCATCCTGACCGTTCAGTAACCGGGTAGTGGTCTGGATTCGAATGTTGTTGATTCCGTCCACCAGTTGCGCACTGATCTGGTCGCGGACCGTACCCGTCTCCGTCTGATCGAGCGCCATTATTCAGGCGCCTTGTTCAATAGTTGAGAAAGCGAGTTCATATGGTTGACGAGCGCGCCGAGCATGTTCTTCTGATCAGCATTGAACAGCGAGTAGTTGTTTGGAGCGGTGCGCGTCAAAACACCCAGCAATACATCAATGCCGTCGGCGTGTTGCACGGTGCTCGCGATCATCCGGTCTACCCATTGTCTGGCGACGTTCAATGTCCGGGTGGAGGCTTCGATCTGTGCACGATGCTCGGCAGCCTCTTCGGCAATTTTCCGGTTTTTGCTCCGCGCATACAGACCGCCGCCTACAATGGCTGCGCCACCAATGCCCCAGCCAATGGGACCTGCCAGCGCGAGCAATGCCGATCCTGCAGACATTCCGCCACCGCCCGCCGCCAATGCACCTCCGCCCAACCAGGCAAGCGCAGCGTTGGTGGCGGCGGCGCCCGACAGCCCGGAAATCGCCGCACCGGTGGAAGCAGTGCCGAACGTGGTAGCAACTGCCATTGCGGCCGTCGGTGCGAACGCTGCTGTACCGACACCCGCGGCTACACCAGCAGCCGCCGACGAGCCGGCCGTGAATTCGACCTTGGAGGCTTCGATGTTGAGCTTGTTGACCAAGCCACAAAATGATTGGGCCTCGGCCCTGAAAGTCCCAAAGGACTTTTCGAATTCCTTGGGTGAGTTGGCCAGGTGGTTGATGAACGTCTCGACCGATCTCATCAATTCGGTACTGGCGCGGTGGCGCACGGTATGCAGACCGGTACAGGCTTTCTCGACATCGTCAGCGACAAGCGTCTGACGATTGCGGGCCTTTTCAAGTTGCTCCAGCGCGTTTTTTTTAAGATCACCATTGAACATTGAACGAATTCCATCTCGATTGTGGCAAAGTGCCACATATTAATGGAATCGACAGATATGGCAATTAGCCTTTAACGCCTGACGGCAGAGCAGTTGCGCATTTTTTACAGGGAGAACGAGATGGGTTTCAGGGCGCCTTCAAATCAGATAACGGTGGTGTATGCGGACGGATACGTCAGTGCCGCCAACATCATCGAGGCACGAATCCAGGCGTTTGCCGGGTATACCAGCCGTCTGTGGGATGTCGGCTTTTATGATGCCAACAAGGCCACGCTTGACAGCGATCAGCGGGTCATTTTTCTCGGTGGGCCGGATGAGAATTCGGCGGCCGCCGCTTACGCAAAAGTGTTTTCGAATCAGGAGAAAGCCTTCGGTTGTGTTTACTCCATCGTCGGTTCCAAAGCGCTGATTTACCCTACCGGTGAGGCGCCGGACGATTCGCTCCAACCGGACGACTCCACTCATTTTTATAGCGACAGCTGCGGCAACACGCGCTCCAAAAACAGTTTTTCCTCATTCTCAGGCATCGAATCGTCTTCGGTGTATCAGGCAGTGGCCGGTGTTTTCGGTGGTGGCCTGTTCAACCGGATGCTCAAACCGAAAGTACCCACGCGGCAGGAGCAACTGGAAACCGGTTGCGAAGAGTTCATGCAGCAACGATTCGCCCGCTGGGTCAACTTTGACGCGACCCGGGCAACGCCCTGATATCACTCATCCGTGGCGACAGTAGACCAACGATGCAAGGGTTTTCCCCCGAAGGAGCAATATGACAACGCTGAAACAAGCTGAAGACAAAATGGAAGTTGACGCAACGCTGCGTGAGGCCTATCTCTTCGAAGCCGCGAACAAAAAGGTGATGTTGATCGCCGTGACGGAACAGTCCCGGCTTGGCCAGATCGAAGAAAAGCCTGACTTTGAGTACTATCGCGCCCGCGCAACCAAGCCGGGGACATTCAATAATCAGTTTGATCGATTCGGCAATTGCGTTTCGGTCACGGTCTGCCACCAGACCCATACCGTAATGTTTGGTCCGACCAGTCAGATCCAGATGTACCCGGAAGGGCACGGCCTGGGCCCGGCCTTGATGGCCCGCGTCATCGACTGGCTGCATCGCAAAGGACTACAGAACTACGTCATTCAACCGGGCATGCTTTCTTCTCACACAGTCAATGGCGACAGTGAGCGCCAGCGCCGTAATCAGTTCTACATGAAGGTTGGGTTCGTGCTGAGCGGCAGTGACAAAAATGGTCAAAGCGCGCAAGGTCTTGACGTGCTCAGCGGTCACTTCTCTGCGCCCACGGTCGGTGTCCTGAAGGTACAAAAGGCCTACCTGGATCGACTTGTTCCCTGCTCCGACTTCTATAGCAAACTGAGTACTGAACGGTATGTCGCGCAGCAGAATGTCTGGGATATTCAGAGCCATGTAGCCTGGGCTAAAGGCAGCAGCTGGGCGGCACTGCTGAAGCGTATCGTGCTGTTCATCATGAACTCGCCGATCGACAAACGCTGATTCACTCGCTTAGCGGGCTTGGTTGATCGCCAAGCCTTTTGAGCCTCGTGTATTCAAATCCTGGATGTCGGTTGCAACCGTCAATCCCTCCCCAGGCTGTTCCTGCAACTGTGCCCTCCCGCATCGACCGCTACGCTCAAGCCAGTCGCACGCACCACTGACGACTCGAAATCCGGTTCGGCTAATGTGTCGTCAACGCGCAAAGACTTTAAATCATCCTCGTACCATGCAAACTTTTCGCGTCGGCAGGCGTCCTTTTCTTAAACCCCTTAGCGGCTGATTTCAGCCAAGGATCGGCGATGACCTTCTTCATTTTTCTTCTGGCCTGCGCAGCAGCGGCAACTACCGGCGTGATGTTCAAACCGGGACCGTGGTACGAAACGCTGAACAAACCCGGTTTCACCCCGCCCAATTGGGCGTTCCCCGTGGCCTGGACAATTATCTATCTGCTGCTGGCGTGGGCCGGTTACCGCTTGAGCCTGATCCCCGGCAGCCAGACCGTGCTGGCGCTGTGGGCGGCGCAGATTGCGTTGAACACGCTGTGGACACCAGTGTTTTTTGGCGCGCATCAGGTGTTGGCGGCGATGGTGATTCTCACTGTGTTGTGGCTGGTGGTCGCGGCGATGGTGGTGCTGGCGATACAACTGGACCTGATCACGGGGTTGATCCTGTTTCCTTATCTGGCGTGGCTGTGCGTGGCGGCGGCGTTGAATTTCTCCATCCTGATCAAGAACCGCTGATGAGCAATGCCAATTGGGGTACTGCAACACCGTGGCCGCAGGGCGAGCGCGAGTTGGCGCAGGTGCGTGCTTTCAACAGGAAGCTTGCCTGGCTGCCGCGCTTCAAGATCCGCAATCGCCTGACGCCGCGTTTGATTCAGGCGCTGCTGCGCCTCAGTCAGATGGGCGGCTCCGGCGTGTTGCGCAAGTTTGGTCTGACGGCCGAGCGCAAGCTGATTGATAACGTGCCCGTACGGATAATTCGCCCCCAGGGCACGGCGAAAGGCGTGGTGCTGGATTTTCACGGCGGCGGCTGGGTGATCGGCAATGCGCAGATGGACGACAACTTCAACGCGGCCATCGTCGATACCTGCGAGGTGACGGTGGTTTCGGTCGACTATCGATTAGCGGTTTCGACGCCGATTGAAGGTCTGCTGCAAGACTGCCTCAACGCTACTCGCGGAATATTGCAAGAAGCCGAGTTTGCCGGTCTGCCCGTGGTGGTGGTCGGTGAGTCGGCGGGTGGCCATCTGGCGGCGGCGACCTTGCTGGCGCTGAAGCAATGGCCTGATTTACTGCAACGCATCAGCGGTGCGCTGCTGTATTACGGCGTCTACGACCTCACCGGAACACCCAGCGTACGCAACGCGCCTGCCGACACGTTGGTGCTGGACGGCCCCGGCATGGTCGAGGCGTTGCGCCTGCTGACGCCCGACATGACTGATGAGCAGCGCCGCCAGCCACCGTTGTCTCCGCTGTACGGCGACTTCGCCGGTTTTCCGCCCGCGCTGCTGTTTGCCGGCGAACTCGACCCGCTGCGCGACGACACCCTCGACATCGCCAGGCGTTGGGCGCAATCAGCGCCGGTCGACATGTACGTGTTGCCCTCCTCACCTCACGGTTTTATCCACTTCCCCACGGCCATCGCTCAGGGCGTTCTGGCCTACAGTCGGAAATGGATTTCGGCGCACGTTAAGGCAAATCTTCAGCCCGCTTGAAAACCGGCTGCCCAGGCCAGTTGGCGATACGCCGCGACCAATTGTTCGAGGTTAAACGCCAGATTGCGTCCGCTGGGATTGGGTAGCACCCAGACGGCCGCATGGCCGAAGGTCTCGGGCTGAAGCCCCCAGGCAATGACCTTTTTCCCGGACAGCCCCGAATAAGCCGCTTTGCCGAGAAACGCAACATGCCCGGGTTTGTAGCGGGCAATCTTCTGTTCGAAATCGGCCGCAGCGGCGACAAACTCCTGCGCCGATACTTGATCCGCCCGCGCGGTTGGCCTTGCGACCACCGCCGTCAATCCGCACTGATATTGCAGAATCGAGCGGT
Source organism: Pseudomonas sp. NPDC085632 (assembly GCF_044541255.1). Classification (NCBI taxonomy): domain Bacteria; kingdom Pseudomonadati; phylum Pseudomonadota; class Gammaproteobacteria; order Pseudomonadales; family Pseudomonadaceae; genus Pseudomonas; species Pseudomonas sp. NPDC085632. Next base: position 115,065 of record NZ_JBITSX010000003.1, read on the forward strand.
CGTTTTCCGGGCGCACTTCTTCGGGTGTAAACCCGGCCAGATGCAACGTGCGCCAGAACCGATTGCTGCGCCCGGCGAAATGATGTCCCTGCGCCGCTGCCAGCAGACCCGGATTGATCCCGCAAAAGACCACTGACAGGTCTTGCGCGAGAATGTCTTCGAGGCCGTTCATGAGCGCGCTCAGCCGCAGATCACGCTGACGGCGTTGCGCACAATCGCGGTCAGTTCTTCACGGGATTTGCCCGCCCGCGCGCGGATCGAAATGCTGTGCAGCAGCGAAGATGCGATCACCGCCAACGCAGCCAGATCACTATCAGGCTTCAGTTCCCCTGTCTCGATCGCCGTTTGCAGGCGTGCTTCCAGATCGGCATCCAACTGGCTCAACCGTGCTGACAGTACGTTGCGGATCTGCGGGTCTTCGACGGCTTCGGTGGTCGCCGTGCCGATGGCAAAGCAACCGCGAGGCTGGCCCTCGCCCGAGAAATAAATCGCCAATTGCCCTTCATAGAAGCTGGTCAGTGCCTGTGCCAGGGTCAGGTTGTTATCGGTCAACACGGTCTGCATGGCGGCGTGCGCGGTGTCCCAATATTGATCCAGCGCCTTGATATAGAGCGCGTGTTTATCGCCGAACGCGGCGTACAGGCTTGGCCGGTTCATGCCGGCGGCTGTGGCGATGCTGTCCAGCGACGCGCCGGAATAACCCGTGTTCCAGAACACGCCAAGTGCCTGCTGCAGCGCCGTGTGCGGGTCATACGCACGAGGCCGGCCACGGCCTTTTCCTTCTGTCGGTTTATTTTGTGCCATGTCGTACAAATTCCTTGCAAGGATGGGAAGTCGCTCATATTCTTACACCATCGCACAAAATTAAGGAACCAGAAATTCCTTGGTCAACAGCTTTGTTGTGGCGCAACTCAAACGAGCTGTAGCAACGACAAACAGCGGAAAGGAGCGATCCTCCCCCACCGCGCACGGATTTGATTTTTCGCAGCCATTAATCACGTCGCGGCCACAGGCGATTGCCCCGGTCGGCCCGATGTCCCGTTTGCGCTTCAGCATTTTGGATAGAGCAGATCATGACCCAGCCAATTGATCTCACCGCAACACATGCCAGCGCCCAGCCGATCCGGGATCTGGCGGACGCCCCGCCAAAAAAACCGCTCAAGCAAAGGCTGCGGCCACTGTTGATGGCCGGCCTGCCCGCGCTGTTCGCGGTCATCGGTTACAGCCAATACCGGGCGAACGAGCCTTACGTCTCCACCGACAACGCCTATGCCCGAGTGGCCAAGGCATCGATCAATGCGCGGGTGTCCGGGCAAGTGGTCGAGATTGCCGTCAACGACAACCAACCCGTGCGCAAAGGTCAGGTGCTGTTTCGCCTCGACCCACAGCCGTTGCAGATTGCAGTCGACCGCGCCGAAGCCCAGTTAGGCAATGCTCGCCTGCGCATCGACGGCCTCAAGGCCAGCTATCGCCAGCAACAAGCCGAACTGCAATCGGCGCGGGCATCGGCGGACTACGATCAGAAAGAATTCGCCCGCAAAAAAGCGCTGGTCGCCAGCGAATTCGTCTCGCGGGCGGCCTATGAGCGCGCCGACACCGATCAGAAAGTCTCGCGCCAACGCATCGCTTCGATCGAGCAACAGATCGCCAGCACCGTAGTCGCCCTCAGTGGTGATCCCGACATCGCCATCGACCGACATCCAACCGTGCGCGAAGCCAAGGCGCAGCTCGACGAAGCGCAGCTCTATCTGTCCTACGCCACAGTGACCGCACCGGCCGACGGCATCGTGGCCAAGGTCGACGACTTACAAGTGGGCAATTACGTCAGCAACGGCACTGCCGCGTTCGCATTGATTTCCGACCATGAGACCTGGGTCGAAGCCAACTTCCGCGAAACCCAGGTCACGCACATGCGCCCCGGCCAGACCGCGACGATCACGCTCGACACCTACCCTGATCGCCCCTTCAAGGCCCACGTGATCAGCATGAGCCCCGGCGCCGGCGCGGACTTCGCCCTGCTGCCGCCGGAGAACGCGACCGGCAACTGGGTGAAGGTGGTGCAGCGGGTGCCGGTACGCCTCGAACTCGACGACGCCGACCCGGCCATGCCGTTGTTCTCGGGCACCAGCGCCACCGTCGAAGTCGACACCGACCACCGCACACCGTGGTGGTATCCACTCAAGTCGTTGCTCAGCGCGGGGTAATGGGAGATGAACAACACGGCTGATCTGCGCGCATTGCGCTTCGTCGCCTTACTGACGACTTATCTGCAATCGATGAACCTGCCATTGCCTAATGCCGCCCTGCGCTTGATACAGGGCAGCCTGTCGATGACTGACGATCAGGCCGGGTGGATTTTCACGGCGTATCTGGCCGCCAGCGCGATCACCTTGCCGATCGCTCAGTGGCTCGCCGCCGCCTTCGGCTTGAAGCGGGTTTATCAGATTGCCCTGGTGCTGTTTGCCCTCGGTCTGTGGCTCGGCACGTTAGCGAGTACGCCGCTGGAATTCATCGCCGCGCGCATTCTGCAAGGTCTGGCCAGCGGCATATTGGCGCCGCTGTCGATGGCGATTGCCCTGGAAACCCTGACGGCGGAAAAGCGTCCTGCGTTCGGCGCGAAATGGACAGCGCTAGTATTGTTCGGCATCGTCAGCGGCCCGAGCATCGGCGGCCTGATCTGCGAGTACTTTGACTGGCGGCCGATGTTCTACCTCAGCCTGCCGCTCATCGCGTATATCTTCATGGTGGTGGCGTTGCTGCTGGCCGAGAAAAAAGCCGAGCAGCGTCCGCCCTACGATTTCTTCGGCTTCGCCACCTTCACCCTTGGCATGATCGGCCTGCAGATGCTCCTCGACCGTGGCGAGCGTCTGGACTGGTTCGACTCGCTGGAAATCTGGATTGAAGCGCTGGCCTGCGGGCTCGGGCTGTACCTGTTCATCGTGCATCGGTGGACGGCCAAGGTGCACTTCGTCAGCAAGGCGTTGCTCAGCGATCGCAACTTCGTGCTGTCGACAGTGATGTTCTTCGCCCTCGGTTTCGTGCTGCTGTCGACCATGGCGCTGACCTCGCCGATGCTCGACGAAATCATGGGCTACCCGCCAGACACCACCGGTTTTCTGACCATTCCGCGCGGCTTCGGCCTGGTCGGCGCGTTCCTGCTGATGGTGCGTGCGCCGGGCTGGATCGACACCCGCGTGTTCATCTCCGCCGGCCTTGCGCTGGTGGTCTACGCCAATTGGCTGATGCTCGGTTACTCGCCCTTGATGGACTGGACACCCGTGGCATGGAGCGGATTCATTCAAGGCGTCGGGCTCGGCGTGTTGATGCCGGCGTTGAGCAAGGTCGCCTTCAGCACGCTCAACCCGGCATCGCGCGCGGAAGCCGCTGGCCTGTTCAACCTGATGCGGGTTTATGGCAGCACCCTCGGTGTGGCGGTGGTGCAGATCTTTTTCTTCAACAACACCCAGGCGATGCACATGGCGCTGGTCAGCCAACTGACGCCCTATCGCCTGACGCTGCCGACTTCGCTGCCGGCGCTGGAACACTTGAACCACCTGGTGACCCATCAGGCCGCGTTCGTCGCGGTGATGGGGCAGTTCAAGATTCTGATGCTGGCGATGCTCGTGGTGAGTCCGCTGGTGTTGTGGCTGCGCAAACCTGCTGCCGCCAATTGATCTTTGTGGAGTACGCAACATGAAAACGTCTACGCGCTTCACTCGTTCTGCAATTCCCGGCACTTTCAGCGCACTGGCCCTGATGGTGATGCTGTCGGCCTGCACCGTCGGCCCGGACTTTCAACGCCCCGGCACTGGTTCGTCAACGCACTATGATGAGCAAGCCGAGCAGTCGACCGGTGCTCAGCGTTTCGACATGGGCCAACGCATTCACGGCGATTGGTGGACGGCGCTGCGCTCGCCGAAGCTCGACCAGGTGATGCGCCGCGCCATCGACGGCAACCTTGAACTGGTCGCCGCTGACGCAACGTTGCGTCAGGCCGCCGCGTCTGTTGCCGCAGCAGAAGGCGCGCTGTACCCACAAGTGGATTTTGCGGCAGCGGGCGGTCGGCAACGCACACACAACGGGCCGCAGCCAAGCGTTGCCAATGTCTACGCCATCGGTCCACGTGTTGCATTCGATCTGGATGCTTTCGGTGGCATCAAGCGTGAAGTCGAAGGCCAGCAGGCGCTGGCCGATTTGCACAAACATCGCTACGAAGCGGCCTATCTCACCTTGACCGGCGAAGTGGCCCGGCAGGCGTTACTCATCGCCTCGGCCAATGCGCAGATCGCGGCGGTGCAAACGCTACTGGCCAATGACACGAAAAACCTTGATCTGGTGCGCCGCGCCCAACAGAGCGGCAGCACCACGCGCATCGATGTTTCACTGGCCGAAACCCGCCTCGCTCAGGATCGTACCCTGCTGCCGCCCCTCGCCCAACAGCGCGATGCGGCGCGGCATGCCTTGTCGATCCTGGCCGGTAAAGGCCCGGCTGACTGGATCACTCCAGACTTCACCCTCAATGACTTTGCCCTGCCAGCGACGCTGCCGGTCAGCCTGCCCTCGGAAACCGCGCGCACCCGCCCGGACATCTTGCAGGCCGAAGCCGAACTGCACATGGCCAGTGCGGCCGTGGGCGTGGCGACGGCCAATCTCTACCCGCGCATCGAACTCTCGGCCTCACTGGCGCAAGCCGCTTCCGGCAATGGCGGTGCCGCACTGTGGGGATTTGCTGGCGGACTGACCGCGCCAATCTTCAATGGCGGCACGTTGAAAGCCGAGCGTCAGGCGGCTGTCGATGGCTACAACGCCTCGCTCGCGCGCTATCAGCAGACGGTGATTGAGTCGTTCGGCCAGGTCGCGGACAGCTTGCAGGCGATCCATCACGGCGCCGAACAAAATCTCGCGCAGGACGATGCATTGCGGGCCGCGGACAGCAGCTTGCGCCTCAACCAACAGGCTTACGCCCAAGGCGAAAACAGCGTACTGCAAGTGCTCGAAGCCGAGCGTGCCTACGAGCAAGCGTTGCTCGGGCAGATTCAGGTGAAGACCGCGCGCTATCTCGACACCGTGCAGTTGTTCGTGGCGCTGGGCGGCAACGCCGTCGGCGCTTTCGAGCAAAAACTTGCCGCCCGTGCAGGCAAAGAACACACACCACTGTAACCACTGACACTGGAGAAAAACCATGACCTATGAAGCCTTTCACGATGCGCTTCGCGACACCCGCTGGCCGCTGAACAACGGTGCAGGCTCGATGCCGGCCGTTGGCTTTGGCACCTTGTTCCGCGATTTGAGCACCACCACTGAAGCGGTCAAATGCGCGCTGGAGGTGGGTTTCCGCCATTTCGACTGCGCCGAGCGCTATCGCAATGAAACGCAGATCGGCGTGGCTTTTCAGCAGGTCTTCGCTGCCGGCCAGATTCGCCGTGAAGACGTGTTCATCACCACCAAACTGTGGAACACCAACCACCGGCCCGAGCGGGTCAAACCGGCCTTTGAGGCAAGTTGTCAGCGTCTGCAAACCGACTACATCGATTGCTACCTGATCCACACGCTATTCGCCTTTCAGGCGGGGGATGATCAGGACCCACGTGACGTGTTCGGCCATGTTATCTACGATGGCGAAGTCACTTTGCTCGACACCTGGCGTGCGCTGGAAAGTCTGGTGGATGAAGGACGCTGCAAATCCATCGGCCTGTCGGACATTACGCTGGAAGCGTTGAAAGAGATCGTCGCGCAGGCGCGGATCAAACCGGCCGTGGTACAGATCGAGTCGCACCCGTATCTGCCGGAATGGGAAATGCTCGAGTTCTGCCAACAGCACGGCATCATTCTTCTGGCGTTCGCGCCGTTGGGCCATGGGATGGAGCCGAATGTGCTGGAGGATGTGGTGCTGAGCGGAATTGCCCGGCATGTGCAGAAGACTCCGGCGCAAGTGGCGCTGGCGTGGGCCGTGCAGCGTGGCACGGCGTTTCTGACGACCTCGGCGACGCCAGCGCATATTCAGGAGAATTTTGATGTTGCGACATTGCCGCAGCGGGCGATGCGTGAAATCAGGGAAGACATCAGCACACGGATCCGCTTCAATTCGGTGGTGGAAACCGGGGTGCCGGGGTTTATTCCTGGGCGTAAATCTTGAAGTTTGTGGCGTGACGCTGAGTGTAGCCCTCACCCCCCGCCCTCTCCCTGAGGGAGAGGGCGCCTGATCGCGTGCTATTCAAATCCTGAGTTCGACTTGATATTTCAAGACACCACGGTCAGTCCCCTCTCCCTCCGGGAGAGGGTTAGGGTGAGGGGCTGCCATTGAAAGTGAACACCGACTCACCAACACCACACAACCCACCATAAGGCGGAACAACGATGGACGTTTTCCAGAGCATGCGTTTCTTCGTCGCCGTCGCGCAAAGCGGCAGCTTTACGGCGGCCGCCGAGTTGCTCGACACCACCACAACCAACGTCTCCAAAGCCGTGTCCGCCCTCGAAGCCCGCCTGCATACGCGCCTGATCAACCGCACCACTCGCCGTCTCGCCCTGACCGAAGCGGGCCTGCGCTACCTGCAACGCTGCGAACGCATACTCGACGATGTCCGCGAGGCCGACGAGGAAGCCGGCACCGCACAAACCCTGCCCGTGGGCCGCTTGAAGATCCACGCGATGTCGGCCATCGGCAACCACTACGTGATCGACGCCATCGCCCGCTATCGCGAGATTCACCCCACGGTGATGTTCGACCTGACCCTGACCAACCGCGTACCGGACCTGCTCGAAGAAGGCTACGACATGTCCATCGTACTGGCCCGTGAACTGCCGGATTCCGGCTTCGTCGCGCAACGGCTGGGCATCACCTACAGCATCCTCTGCGCGTCGCCGGCTTATCTGGAAAAACGCGACATACCCCACTCGCCCGACGCCCTGGCCGAACATGAGTGCCTGCGCATCGTCAACACGGTAATGCCGGTGGAGCACTGGACGTTTGAGGGGCCGCAAGGCATGGAGACCATCACTATTCCCGTGTCGCCTTTCCATATCAATACCGCCGACGGCATGACCATCGCGATCAGAAAAGGCATGGGCATCGGCATTCAGCCGATAGCTTCGGCCGTGGATGGGCTACGGGCGGGGACGTTGGTGCGGGTGTTGCCGGAGTACCGGCTGGAGGAGTTGAACCTGTTCGCGATCTATCCGTCGCGCAAGTTCGTTGATGCGAAGACCAGAACCTGGGTGGATTTTCTCAAGCAATCGATCCCGGAATTACTGGCATCGGACGAAGATATTGCGGGAGCAAGAAAGCCCTGAGCGCAGCAGACAAGGAGTGTCGACCCTCCCTTCTCTGCACTGAATCAACTGGAGCAGCCAGTGCCCATCACCTGGTATTGCAGAACATGGCGCTCGCCATGGGAATCCTCGTAAGTCATCTGTACCGGCACCGGCGCGCATTCATTGGCCGGCTCGGTGATCGAGATCACATGCTCGATGTCGAGTTTGGTCGAGTAGCCATAGGTTTCGACCGGCAGGTTTTGCGTCGGCGCCGAATCCGCGTAGGCCTGTGCGCCCAGACTGCCAAGCAGTAACGCCATTGCGATTTTCATTGTGTTCATGATGTTCACCGTCTCGTTGAGTGGGCCGCTTCAGCGTGATTGCTGCTGGCCTGGAGACGATGCTAGGGAGTGACGGTGGCGGGAAAAATCGGGCGGCGGGACAAACACTGTTGCCGAATCGAGGGTGAATACCTCGATTCGGTTCTCGAGGGTGCTCCGCCACAGCGAGTGGCTCACCGGCTTAACTCAAGGGTCGGGGTTCACGTAAGATCTGTCCACAACTCCTTGACCGAGGAGACAGGCTCATGAATACGAAGGGATAACGTGAACCTAAGAGAAGAAATCGAGAGGATTTTTGAGGGCAATGCCTTCGCCAGGCCGCTTTACTATTCCTACCCCGGAGGACTGCGCTTCGAGCTCTCCGAAACCGGTGGGATCATTGAGCAGTTCCAGACCGCCCTACGAAAATCGACAACGATCTGTGGCGATATCTTTTCTGACGCCGCAACGTTTGTAGTGTGTCTGCGCACTCACTCAGGCAACCATGGATTTATGCATCGGGCCGCGATTCAGGCATTTCGATCTGCAGGCGTTGATTTCCCTCCTGAACGCTCAGTCTGGAGTGAGGAGATAGATGTCGAAGAATGGTATTGCGAAGAAGAGCCTGAGTACTGGATCAACATCGCGTTCGAAACGCCGATCACAAGCCTTCAAGCATTTCTCTGGTGCGCGTTGACTAAAGATTTTGGCGCTATTGAGCCCAATCCCCACTGTGATGTGTATCTGTTCAATCTGCCGAAACAGGTCATGGTTTTCCCTACGACGACAGAGGCATGGATGTCGTCGGCCCTAATGCACCGCTGCTTTCGCAACTGTACGAGCGGCACAATCAATACCTGCTGGACTATGACCGCTCGGCCATGGATGCCACGTTCGCAGGAGCGCGTTAGTCGCTACACCGGGCGCTGGCATCAGCGACGAATCCAAAAAGGGAGCTTTTGGGCGTGAACAATACTGGGGGCGCAATATGGAAATAGATCGTCTGCTCAAGAAGCGGCAACTCAATGTGCAGGAACAGAATGCGGTGACTGCCCATCGCCTGACGGAAACCGCTCGATTCTGGCGTGATACCAATATTCCCGAGGCCTTGGCACGTTTCGGCGAGCGCCAAGGTGTTGATTGGTCAGAAACCGTCGTACTCGATCTTGAAGTCGACTTTCCCGGAATGCCACGGCTGTATGGCTTGATCCTCGATCAAGCGGAACGGTTCATAGCGTTTCAAATTGACACCGACGGTGATCATCAACACGTAGAGTTCGTAAGCCAATGGGAGGATGTCTCGGCGCATCAGAACTATTCGGCTTCCGAGCGCGGCACTGGCAAAGGCTTTGCTGTGCTTGCGTTGCAGGTCAGGCGGGAAGTGCTTGCACAACGATAGGCGCCGGTTTTCAGGCAAGCGCGGTCATGCGTGATCAGCGCCTAACGAAACTTCCCACTCCAACGCTTGAACGCCCGCCGCCCGCACAAAACACCCCAGCACAACCACAGCCCAGCACCCGTCGAGGCAATAAAAACGGCAATGGCCATCAGCAGATAAAAACCGAAGCGCCACGGCTGTTGACCGAAGACCAAGTGCTCGCGGACTTTGGAAACGCCTCGCCCCGTCGTGACGTCGAACTGCCAAAGGGTCGCGGCGTTGTGTATCACATCAGCACTGGCCAATGCCCCGAGCAGACATAACAGCGCACCGATGAGCGAGTAGAAGCGAATTCGATAATTCGGGATCACGTACGTTTCCTCTCCCTGGAAGGCCGACAATCACCGCGCTCAGGCGATGTAGAAGAAGTAAAGCGCCAAGCCAAGCAACTGCATGAGCAGCAGAATGGAAAGCAAATGATTACACCCCTTCCAGACGTTGCTCACCGGTTTGTTTCTGGCGACTCGGTAACGCAGGTAACTGTCGAGTGAAAGCGACGCCGTGGGGATCAACACGAACAAAAACGTCAAAAAGAAATTAAACATTTCCTTTGCCCATCGACTCCCAACATGAAACCGGATTTGTTCGCTGCATCGTGCGCTGCTCAAGTCGTCTGAGCAGACAGCTTAGCTGATCGGCATGTGCCCGGAATCCTTGGGGTTGTGCACCGCAGTGATCCCGGGCGATACCACTCGTTGGGGACCAGTCAGTGACATGCAAACCCGCAACACCGCCATTAAGTGGCAAAATCCCCTGACCCTGATGATTTCGGAGACCACAATGCTTCGCGTGTTTGAACAACGGCTCGACCCATTTCCTCCCGACGAAGCACCGCCTCCACCCGTCGGCCTGATGCGGTTCCTGTGGGCCTGCACGCGCGGCGCACGCGGTTATATCCTCGCGCTGGCGCTGCTCAGTGCCGGCGTGTCGATCTATGAAGCCTGGCTGTTTTCCTTTCTCGGTCAGGTCGTCGATCTGCTCTCGACGTGGCAGGCCGGCGGCGGTGTCAACGCGCAGGAAAGCCGCGTGCTGTGGGGCATCGGCATCGTGTTGTTCATCAGCATCGGCCTGGTGGCGCTGCGCACCATGGTTCAGCACCAGATCCTCGCGATCAATTTACCGTTGCGGCTGCGCTGGGACTTCCATCGGCTGATGCTGCGGCAAAGCCTGTCGTTCTTCTCCGATGAGTTTTCCGGACGGGTCACGACCAAGGTCATGCAGACCGCACTGGCCGTGCGCGAAGTGTTGTTTACGCTGATCGAAATCGCACCGGGCATCGGCGTTTACTTCATTGCGATTATCGCCTTGGCTGGCGGCTTCGCCCTGAAACTCATGCTGCCGTTCATTGCTTGGCTCGCATTATTCGGGCTGGCCATGGTTTATTTTGTGCCGCGCCTGGGGAAGGTCGGCCAGGAACAGGCCGATGCTCGATCATCGATGACCGGGCGCATTGCCGACGCCTACACCAACATCACCACGGTCAAACTGTTCTCGCACTCCAAACGCGAAGCGCACTTCGCCCGCGCGGCGATGGAGGATTTCAAGCTCACCGGTTTTCGCCAGATGCGTCTGGTCAGCCAATTCGAAATCGTCAATCAGGCGCTGGTGGTCGGGCTGATTATCGGTGCCGGTGGCTATGCCCTGTGGCTGTGGCATCTGGGTCAGGTCGGCACCGGGGCCGTGGCGGCGATCACCGCCATGGCGCTGCGCATCAATGGTATGTCGCACTGGATCATGTGGCAGATGACGTCGCTGTTCGAAAACATCGGCACCGTGCAGGACGGCATGGCCACCCTCACCCGTGGCCCCAAAGTGCAGGACGCGCCGAACGCCACTGTGTTGGTGCCTGCCGGCGGCGCGGTGTCTTTTGACAAGGTCAATTTCAACTACAACGGCGAACGCCAGGTCCTCGACAATTTGAGCCTGAACATCCGCGCCGGCGAAAAAATCGGTCTGGTCGGCCGTTCCGGTGCGGGCAAATCGACGCTGATCAATCTGCTGCTGCGTTTTTACGATGTCGACAGCGGTGAGATCCGTATCGACGGGCAAAACATCGCGCACGTGACCCAAGACAGTCTGCGCAGCGCAATCGGCATGGTCACCCAGGACACGTCGCTGCTGCATCGCTCGATTCGCGACAACATCGCCTACGGCCGCCCGGACGCTACCGACGAAGACATCCGCCGCGCCGCCGCCAATGCCCAGGCCGACGGTTTCATCAGCCAACTGAGCGACAAGCAAGGGCACAGCGGCTACGACACCCTGGTCGGTGAACGCGGCATCAAACTCTCCGGCGGCCAGCGCCAACGCATCGCCATCGCCCGGGTGATGCTCAAGAACGCGCCGATCCTGCTGCTCGACGAAGCCACCAGTGCGCTGGACTCTGAAGTCGAGGTGGCCATTCAGGAAAGCCTCGATGAAATGATGCAGGGTAAAACCGTGATCGCCATTGCTCATCGGCTGTCGACGATTGCGGCGATGGATCGACTGATTGTCATGGATGAGGGGCGGATTATCGAGCAAGGCACCCACACTGAGTTACTCAACAGAAACGGCATTTATGCGCGGCTCTGGCAGCATCAGAGTGGTGGGTTTCTGGGTGAGGAGCAGGGTGTGGCGGCGGCGATGGATCAGGCATGAGGTATTCAAAAGGCTCAGGCCGGCCACCGACGCATCTCACGTTGATCAGTTCCTTGGACGCCGATACCGGCAGCCTGGTGTTTGCCCACACCGAAGTCGGGGAGCACAGAGTGCATTACACATCACGTGTCGAGTTGCTGAGCCTGCTCAACAGCCTTTTGCGTCAGCGCGTGCCCATTGCTGTCGGGGGCATGCTCCCGGGACCTGCCGACGAAGTCGACAGGTTAATAGCGAACGAAGTACTTGAAGGGCCGCACATAGAGCTGTCCTGGTCCGGCCCCGGGCAATGGACCCTGCGCGAAATCGACGGCACTGCTGGGCAATGGCGATTAGTCGCTGACACTCGAAGTATGGCCAATGTGTCATTCGATCCGGAGTCGCTGAAATTCTCAGGCCGGTAGAGGACGGCATCGGCCAAAAAGCGGCCATGCAAGGCGCCCAGGTAACACAGGATTACCCACGCCTTCATGGCTAAGCTTTCAACCCATCGGCACCGCAAACACCGCACTGGCTCGCGCAACCGTGCGCTCCCCGACATGCAAACTAACCGCCGCAAACGCCAGTTGCCGGCCTTTTTTCGAGTACTCCAGACGCACTTCCAGCCACTCGTTCATTTTCACGGCGCCGAGATAATCCAGGGTCATGCTCGCCGTGATCAATGGCTGCGGAGGGTCGCTGGAAAAGGCCATGGCGTAGCCCATCCCGACATCGGCCAATGTCGCCAATACCCCGCCATGCAAGGTGCCACGGCCGTTGGCATGGCGTGCGTCAGTCAACAAACCCAGCTCCAATTGCAGCCCGCTGCCGCGCGCGTAGATCGGGCCCAGCAAATCCAGCAACGGGCTGCTGCGGGTAAACGGGGTGAAACCCTCGGGAATTGCGCTGGCGTCCATGATTCCTCCGTGCGCCGGCGACTACCGGCGTCATTGACCTGAATACTTCGGTTCAGTGGGAGGGTTTATGGGCGAACACGTGACGGGGCAAGCACTATACGGATGCGGAATCTGCGGTGATAAAGCCCGACGTCCTCAAAAGATCAGCGCAAACCGCTCCCTTTTTTACCCCACCGATGTAACTCGCGCCGCCGGCGCAGGATGACGCGACGTCACCAGGCCAATAAAGGAAATCGCCAACGCCAGACCGATCGTTGTGGTGACTTCGGTGCGGTGTTCCGGGGTGATCATCATCACCGCCAGCGCGGCACAGATAAACACGATTACCAGCCATGTCAGCCAGGGAAACAGCCACATGCGAAAGGTCAGCTCGACGTTGCGCTGGCGCAGTATCCGCCGCATGCGCAACTGCGATACCGCAATGGCGAGGTACACCAGCAAGGCAATCGCGCCGGAACTGGCCAGCAGGAATTGAAACAGCCCGGCAGGCATGAAATAGCTCCATACGGTGATCAATGCACCCAGCACGGTACTGGCGATGACAGCTGCGCGCGGCACGCCCGCCGACGAAGTCACCTTGAGCATCTTCGGCGCATCGCCACGACGACCGAGCGAGAACAACATGCGCGAAGCAATGTAGATCGAGGAGTTCATGCAACTGGCCACAGCGATCAGTACGACGACGTCGACCATGAACTTGGCGTGGGGAATGTTCATGATTTCCAGGGCGCGCTGATAAGAGCCGACCGAGGCCAGCAACGGATCATTCCACGGCACCACGGAGATCACCACGAAGATCGACAGTAGATAAAACACGCCGATACGCCAGATCACCGAGCGCGTGGCCTTGGCAATGTTTCGCGACGGGTCGTTGGATTCGGCGGCGGCGATGGTCACCGCTTCGGTGCCGATGAAGCTGAACATGATGGTGATGAACGCGCCGACAACCGCCGACAGACCGTTGGGCGCAAATCCGCCGTGGTCGGCCATCAACCCGCTCAAGCCACTGACTTCCCTGTCGGGAATCCAGCCCATCAGCACGGCAAACCCGACACCGATGAAACCGATGATCGCTACGACCTTGGCCATGGCGAACCAGAACTCGAATTCACCGTACTTGGACACGCTGAACAGGTTGGTCACCACCAGCGCAATGATCGAGCCCAACGCAAACAGCCAGGCATCGACCTGAGGAAACCATTGGTTCAAAACATGGCCGGCCGCCAATGCTTCGATGGGAATCACCAACACCCAGAACCACCAATAGAGCCAACCAATGGTGAACCCCGCCCAGCGCCCGATCGCTTGATCGGCATAGGTCGAGAACGAGCCGGTGTCCGGATTGGCCACCGCCATTTCGCCGAGCATGCGCATGACCAGCACGACGAGCAGACCCGAGAACAGATAAGCCAGCAGCACCGCCGGCCCCGCTGCGGCAATGGCATGCCCCGAGCCGACGAACAAACCGGCGCCGATAATCCCGGCGATGGACAGCATGGTGACGTGACGAGGCTTGAAGCCCTGCGCCAATTGGCTACTCGAATCCATGGAGTTCGGGCTGATCATTGGTTTTTTTATTCTCTGCTGATCGACATTTGAGCGAGTTGATGTGAGCAGACGATCATCATCGTTGCCTGTAGAACTCCCCGAAAGAAGCCTCCCTCAACCGCCGCAGTTCCTATCAACCCCATGATCTGTATGGGGTTATCTTGACTTAAAGACACCTCACCTTACCCGGCCTGTCCGAGGAGTCAGTAGCCTGATTGCGCCATGATCGTGTCTGATATCGACATTCGAGAACTATATGTTCACGATAAAAACTGGCTGGTCACCTCGCGCACATTGCAACCTGTGTTCGCTGCAGCGCCTCATAACTCGGCAACTCAATCGCATCCGCCTTCGGCGAAAGGACTTTGTTTATACCCCGGCAACGCCAACACAACCCGCGCCCCGCAAGGCGCATTCGCCTCCGCCCACAAGCGTCCGCCATGCGCCTCGATGATCGTGCGACAGATCGACAGCCCCATTCCCAAACCGGTGGCTTTGGTGGTGTAGAACGCGGTGAAGACTTCTTCCGCGCGCTCGCAGGCAAACCCCGGCCCGGAGTCGCTGACCGTAATCTGCACGTTATCACCGACGCAATCGCTGCTGATCGACAGTCGACGCGCGCCCTCCTCCATCACCTCCATGGCTTCGAGGCCGTTGACGATGAGATTGAGCAATACCTGTTGCAACTCGACCCGGTCGGCCAATACCGCCGGCAAGTCGCTGGCCAATTGCACGGACACCTCTGCCCCGTATCGAGTCGCCTCACCACGGGTAAACCCGACCATTTCGCCCACCACCGCATTGAGGTCCAGTGCTTGCCGTTGCGGTGGGGTTTTGCGGATCAGCGCGCGGATCCGGCCGAGTACGTCGGCCGCGCGGTTGCCATCGGCGATGATGCGTTTGAGCCCCAGTTCGACTTCATCGGTGTTCGGCGGTTGTGCGCCGAGCCAGCGCAGTGCGGCGTTGGCATTGGTCACGGTGGCGGCGATCGGCTGGTTGACTTCGTGGGCGATGGACGCCGCCAACTGGCCCATGGTCGCCACGCGGTTGGCGTGGGCCAGTTCCGCTTGTACCTGGCGGTAACGGCGCTCGCCTTCGCGCACTTGTTCTTCCGCTTGTTTGCGCTCGCTGAGGTCGAGGACGAACGCCACGCCCTGTTGCTGACTGGCTTCAAACGCGGCCAGACCGACGATCACTGGCAGGCGAGTGCCGTCCTTGCGGATGTATTCCTTCTCGAACGGCTGGGCGCGCCCGGTGCGGATCGCCGTCGCCAGCGCCGCTTCGCTTTCGGCGCGTCGTGCCGGCGGGGTCATGTCACGCCAATGCACTTTCCCCGAAAGCAGATCCTCGCGCTGATAGCCGACCATGCGCAGGAACGCGTCGTTGGCCTCGATGATTTCCCCTTCGACGCTCCAGACAATGATGCCGATGATATTGGCATCGACCAGCCGGCGGATCTTCGCCTCACGCTCGGCGACGTCGCGATACAGCCGCGCATTGTCCAGCGAGATCGCCGCTTGTGAAGCGACCAGCCGCAGCACGGCAATGCGCGCCGGGCTGAACACCCCCGCCGACAGATTGTTCTCCAGGTACAACGCCCCGGCGACCCGGCCCTGATTCATCAACGGCAGGCACAGAATCGACCGGGCGCCGTGCTGTTGCATATAAGGATCAGCGGCGAATGCCGGATCGGCGACGGCATCGTCCAGACACAGATTTTCGCCGGTGCGCAGCGTCTGGTAGAGCACCGACTCGGCCAGCGCCATCGCATTGACCGGTTCATTGCACATTAATGTGGCGCTGTCGCCAATGCGCGTTCGCGCGGCGATATACGACGTCTCGCCTTCGGCAAGAATCAGCACACCCTGCTCGGCGCCGGCCTGCTCGATGGCGGTGCGCATGATCGTTTCGATCAGCCGGTCGAGGACAATTTCGCCAGACACGGCCTGGGAGACCTTGAGCACCGTGGCCAGGTCCAGATGCTCGACGGCAGTAATGATGGTCGCCGTCGGGCTGGGCAGCGCGTCGTCCTGGCGCAGAAAACGGTGCCGTCGCTCCAGTTGCCGCACCTTGCCATCGGCGCCCCAACGCAAGTAACCGTAGCGCGCGTCTTGCAGGTAAACGCGGGCGATTTTCGCCAGACCGCGAGCACCGTAGAAACGCGCCGCCAGTTCGTTGGCCAAAGCCTCGATGTGCACGAAACCGCTATCCACCGCCAATTGAATCGCCCGCTCATACAGCGACTCTGCTTCAATCAGTTGCCCCGCAACCCGAGCGATTTCCGCGCCGACCAGTGTCACGTGACTGGCGAAGGTTTCGGCACACTGTTGCGCCCAGGTCTGCAGTTGATTGTGGTGTTCTGCCAAGCGTTGCAGTTGATCGCCATCGACGGCGCCGTGGGCGGCCAATGTCAGCGCTGCGTAGAAGTGGTATTCGGCCTCCTCGAAAAAAGAAGAAATAACCCACATCAATTCCCGCGCCTGGGCCGCGCAGTCAGCGGCCGCCGCGTAATCTGCCGCCAGATAGCGCGCCTGCAACTTGCGCACCCAATACTTGCCCCGAGCCAGCGCCAGATCAGGCGCAGCGAGGTTTGCCTCGAAGCGCGTTTCATCGAATTGTTCATCATTGAAACTACCGAACTCCGCAGTCTGCCCGCGCAACATGCGGATCAGTGCCCGCTGGCAACTCATGAAACTCACCACCAGCCCGAAACGGATTTTCCGCGCATAAGCCAGCCCCGCCTCGGCTTGAACCTGCACCTCCGCCAGCGGCTCACCAATAAACAGCAAGTCGGAAATCAGGCTGTTGCCGGCATAGGCCGCATAGGGCAAATCGCCAATGCGGTTGCCGGCGCTGAGCGCACGTCGCAGCAATTCGCGGCACTCGCGTACCGGTCGCATCCAGCGCACCACAAAAATCGAGAAGCACAGGTAGGTACGCGCTTCGTATTGCGTAAGGCCTCGGCGGTCAACCAGATCGCAGCCCAAACGGCCAAAGCGGTAACCGCTGGTGTAGTCACCGAAGCGCCGCCCGGCGACCCGCACAACGTTGGCGTAGAGCATGCAGGAGGCGTCGCAATTGCCGTGCTCCAGACTCAGACTGACGGCTTTACAGATGGTCAGGCATGCGAGGTTCGCATCGGACTGCAACGCCGGGGCCAACAGCTTGCTCAACGCATCCAGCGTCACCAGTGAGGCCGGATCTTCCATCAGCGGCAGGTCGATCAATTGTTCGATGCTGCGGTCACCCAGTTGCGTCCAGATCTGCTGGTATTCCTGGCGCACTTGCTGATCGTCCGGATGCGCCGTCCAGTCGATGCCAACCTGACGCAAATAGGCCAGGCAGACCGCCACCGCACGGTCGCTGCGATCAAGCAACAGGTAGACGTCCATGTGCAAACACGTCACCGCCGCGCGCTCCACCGTGGTTGCCGCACGCTCGGCCAAAACCCGCAAACGGGCGTCGGCCAGCGTCAATTGCCCGGTGAGAAATTGGCACTCGGCGCGGTTCAGCTCCAGGGCAAATGCCAACTCATGGCGACTGTCGTAGCCTTGCTCGCCAAGCACTGTTGCACCCGCGCCCAAATAGGTCAGCGCTGAGGTGTATGCGGTCGAAGCCTTGGCGCGCTGACCGGCGAGCAGGTTGTATTCGGCCAGTTGTTCACGCTCGGCCCGGTCGCTGATCAGGCTGGCGCCGCGATTGAGCTGGCCGACGATTTCGAAGATCGCCTCTTCGCGCCCCTCGAACGGCGTTTGCAGCGCCAATAGCCGGCCGATGCGCAAATGCGTCTGCGCACGTTCGGCTTCGGCGATCAGCGAGTAAGCCGCCTCGTGCACACGGTCGTGGGCAAACGCACAGGCGCCGTCCAGACGTTCAACCAGATCCTGACGCACCGCCGGCCACAGCGCCGTGTGCACGCGAGCCGTGGACAGATCGAGCACGGTGGCCAGCGTGTCGATCCGCGCGACGTTTCCCAGGCACGCCAGTTGTTGCAGGGCCTGCCGGGTTTCCAGCGGCAAACGCGCAAGCTTGCCGACCATCAGATCGACAACGTTGTCGGTGTAGCCTTTGCCGTTGATCAGCTCAAGATCCCAGCGCCACCGATTGAGCTGATGGTCGTAAATCAGCAGTTCTTCCTCGGCGAGGGCCTGGAGAAACTGAATGACGAAAAACGGATTGCCGCCAGTCTTGTCCAGCACCAGCCGCGCCAGCGTGACGATGCTCGCGGGTGGGCAGCGCAACGATTCGGCGATCAGTTGTTCGATGTGCACGCCGGCGAGCGGGGTCAGGCGAATCTCGTCGATGTGCGCGCCGGCACTACGAATGGCTTTGAGCTTGCCGCTGAGCGGATGGTCAGCATCGACCTCGTTATTGCGGTAGGCGCCGACCAGCAGCAGGTGGCCAACCTCAGCGCGGGTCAGCAGTTCTTCGAGCAGATCCAGCGTCGCCGCATCCAGCCATTGCAGGTCATCGAGGAACAGCGCCAACGGGTGTTCCGGTCGGGCAAACACGCTGATAAAACGCTGAAACACCCGCAGGAAACGCTGCTGCGCTTGTTGCGGTTCAAGCTCCGGCACCGCTGGCGGTTCGCCTATGATCAGTTTCAGTTCGGGGATCAATTCGGTCATCAGCCGCGCGTTCGGCGACAGTGCCTGCAACAGCGCCGCGCGCCATTCAACGAGCACCTCGCGGCGCTTGCCCAGCAGCGTGCGCACCAGTCCTTGAAAGGCTTGAACCAGCGTCGCATAGGGAATATCGCGCTTGTACTGATCGAACTTGCCGGAGGCGAACAGCCCCCGCGACGGCACCAGCACCTTGTGCAACTCGCTGACCACCGAGGATTTGCCAATCCCGGAATAACCGGACACCAGCACCAGCTTCGGCGAATGGCTCTGCACCACGTGTGCGAACGCCTCGATCAGCGTTTGCACTTCGCGCTCACGACCGTAGAGCTTCTCCGGGATCAGCAGGCGATCGATCGCGCCCTGCTCGTTCAGCGTGAAAGTCTCGATGTGCCGGGCACGCTGCCAATCGTTCAGGCACCGACGCAGGTCGTGCTCGACGCCAGCAGCGGTTTGATAGCGTTCCTCAGCGGTCTTGGCGAGCAACTTCATGACCACCCGCGAGAGCATCACCGGCACGGTGGCCACCCGTTCGCACGCCGGCATCGGTAACCGCGCGATGTGGCAATGCACCCATTCCATCGGATCATTGGCGCTGAACGGCAGCGAGCCGGTGAGCATTTGATAAAGGGTCACGCCAAAGGCATACAGATCACTGCGCGAATCGATCGAGCGATTCATCCGCCCGGTTTGTTCCGGCGCCATGTACGCGAGGGTGCCGGCGATGGTTTCCGGTGGTTCCGGCGCCTGCCGTTCACGAGGCAGACGTGAGGCGAGGCCGAAGCCGGTCAGGCGTGTCTGGCCATCGCTGCAATTGACCAGAATGTGGTGCGGCTTGAGGTCTTTGTGCACCAGCCCGCACTGGTGCAGGCGGCCCAGCGCCACGGCGATGTTGATGGCCAGCAGCAGGCCGGTCTCGGTGTCCAGCGGCGCGGTCAGCAAGCGTGACAACGGCTCGCCGCCGGGGTCGTCGAACAGCAGACGCGTGGTTGCGCCTGCGCGTTCAAGGGCCTGCGGTTGCAGCGCCCATTCACCGTTGAGATCGTTCTTGAGGCTGTATTCGTGTGCGAGTCGATCGAGAGTCGCAGGCAGCGGTTGAGCGAGGGTCGGGCGCATCACCAGAACATTGCGGCTGCCCTCCCCCTGGCCGAGTTCGCGGGCAAACACCCGTTCGCCGTCGTCCCACAAAATCTGCTTTTTGCTGGCCATGTGTGCGAGACCGTCAAAGGGTTGCTGCTGCGCGGTGGATGATCCGCGCTGATTCAGCTCAAATTGTTCGCCGCGCCGGCTCTATGCCCAGCGATTCGGCCATACGCACCAGATCCGCCACCGAGCGTGCCGACAGCTTCTTCATCACCTGGCCGCGATGGACTTTCACCGTCACTTCGCTGAGGTTGAGCTGCGCCGCAATCTGCTTGTTCATCAGCCCGCCGATGACGAAGCCGAGCACCTCGCGCTCGCGCACGGTCAGCGTCTCGAAGGCCAGACGCGTGGCGGCGCCGGACTGCTCGGCGATCAACCGCGCACTGTCGCGGGCCAGTGCACTGGCGACGGCGTCGAGCATGTCCTGATCGCGAAACGGCTTGGCGAGAAAGTCCACCGCACCGGCCTTCATCGCCTTGACAGTCATGGCGATATCGCCGTGTCCGGTCATGAACACGATGGGAATGCACACGCCGGTCTTTTCCATCTGTTCCTGAAAAGTCAGGCCGCTTTCACCGCGCAGGCGCACATCGAGCACCAGACAACCGGGCACGTCACGTTTGGCCGCGGCGAGAAAATCCTGGGAGGTTTCGAACGTCTGCACTTGCAGGCCAATGGAGCGCAGCAAACCGTCGAGGGCCTGGCGCATCGAGGCGTCGTCGTCGACGACATAAACCACCGGTTCGCGCAACGTCGGCGGGTTGGCGCTGGGGCTGGAATGCGACCACAGGGTCATGCTGTCTCCTCGGCGAGATCGCACGGGTGCGATGTGCAGGTGAATAAATCTAGTCCATGATGGCAAACGCAGCCAGAGGCCAGCCAAACGGTCGCGCAGCAGGCTAGCAGTCGGCGCGCGTTGCCGACAGGCCAGAAACCCCTGAAAATCGGCCATGCCATCTCCACCCCACTTCAGCCGTTTGAACAGGCACGATTTCGATGTCCAGCGATTCCTTGCAGCTGCGGATTTCCACCGCGCCAACCCGCGACGTGGTGTTCATCGCCTACCCGCGAATGAGCCTGCTCGACCTCAGCGGCGCCCAAACGGTGTTCTGGGCCGCGAGCAGAGCCTTGGCCGAACGTGGCCAACCCGGCTATCAACTGCACACCGCCAGCCTTGCAGGCGGGTTGGTGCACACCGTCGAAGGTTTGGCCGTCGACACCCGAGCGTTGCGCGAACTGGACATTGCCGCGCTGGATACCCTCGTCGTCCCCGGCGCACCGGACATCTGCCAGACCCTCGATGAACACGGTGAGTTGACCGAATGGCTACGCCGCGAGGCCCCGAGCGCGCAACGCGTGGTCTCGGTGTGCAGCGGCGCGTTTCTGCTGGCCAAGGCTGGCCTGCTGAACGGCAGTCGCGCCGCGACGCACTGGGCCATGTGCGAGACGTTGCGCGAACGCTTCCCGGCGATCGAAGTGGATGCCGATGCAATCTTCATCCAGCAAGGGCCTGTGTGGACATCGGCCGGGGTCACTGCCGGAATCGACCTGGCGTTGGCGTTGGTCGAGGCTGATGTCGGCCGCGAAGTGGCTTTGCAGGTCGCCCGCGAACTGGTGGTGTACCTCAAACGCCCCGGCGGTCAGGCGCAATACAGCACACTGCTGCAAGCGCAAGTGCAGGACAGTCCGCTGTTCGACTCACTGCACCTGTGGCTGATGGAAAACCTCGACGATCCCAAGCTCAGTGTGGAGCGTCTCGCCGAGCAGGCCAGAATGAGCCTGCGTAATTTTACCCGGGTCTACAAACAGAGCACCGGGCGCACGCCGTCCAAAGCCATCGAATTGTTCCGCCTCGAAGCGGCCAGGCGTCTGCTGGAACATTCAGCGCACAACATCGACAAGGTCGCGCGTCTCTGCGGCTTTGGTGACGAAGAGCGGCTACGCGCCTGCTTTCAGCGGCACCTGTCGATTTCACCGCGTGATTACCGTAGCCGCTTCAGCCGTGAAGGCTGATCACCGTAGGCACTGACTAGCAAAGGATCTCGACGCGCTATACCTAGGTATAGTTTTGCGCCGGTGCGGACGGCGTATGGTGCAAGAACGACAGGAGTCGTCACGCGTGCCCATCCGGCCAGGGAGCCTTATGCACAACACGGTTGTCATTGCAGTGGTTGACGACGACGAGGCCATTCGCAGTGCGCTGGGAAGCTTGTTGCGCGCCAGTGGTTATCGGGTTCAAACCTATTGCAGCGCCCGCGCGTTCCTTGAGTCAACAGACCTCGATCAAGTGCATTGCCTGATTTCCGACATCCAGATGCCCGGCCTCAGCGGCCCGCAACTCCATGAAACGTTGCACGCGCAAGGCTGGCGCATTCCGGTGATTTTTGTCAGCGCTCATCCCGGTGCAATGCCCACCCGCACTCCCGACGTTATCGCTTGCCTGCCCAAACCCTTCCAACCCGAAGACTTGCTCCGCCATATCAAACAAGCCCTGAATAAAACACCTCCCGTGTAGGAGCAGCCTTCGGCAACGCCTACAGTTCGATACCTTCGTATACCTCCCTTCAACGCATGCGTAATCAACGCACACTGATGGACAACTGCGCCCGCAGCCCTCACGCCATAGCATTGTTTTCGACAGCGGGCGATTAAGCGCCATGCAGTACGGCAAGCAGTTTGCGGCGGCCAGTGATCGTCACGCCAGAGTCGAAATCACGACTCGGTTTATCCATCCATCAGCGTCAGGGAGCACATTATGAAACAGCAATTATTGGTGATCGGTGCAGGGTTCGGTGGACTCTGGAGCACGTTGAGCGCCGCGCGTTTGCTGGATATGCATCACCGTCAGGACGTGGAGATCACTCTGCTCGCCCCGCAAGCCGAACTGCGCATCCGTCCGCGTTTCTACGAACCCGATGTGCACAGCATGTATGCGCCGCTGGACGCGCTGTTCGCTGCCGTCGGTGTGCGTTTCGTCAAAGGCACCGCTGAAAGCATCGACGGCCAGGCACGGCGTGTCGGTTATCGCGATGAAAGCGGTCGCCCGGGTGAGCTTTCTTACGATCGCCTGGTGCTGGCCAGCGGCAGCCAACTGGCTCGTCCGCCAGTGCCGGGCCTGAAAGAACACGCCTTCGACGTTGACCAGATCGAATCGTCGGCGCGCCTGGAACGTCACCTGATCTCGCTGGCCAGTCAGCCGGCCAGCAAGGCTCGCAACACTGTAGTCATCGCCGGCGGTGGTTTCACCGGGATCGAAACCGCGACCGAGATGCCAAGCCGTCTGCGCGCCATTCTGGGTGAAGATCAAGACGTTCGGGTGATCATCGTCGACCGCAGCAAAGACATCGCCGCAACCATGGGCGACGGCATTCGCCCGTCCATCATCGAGGCCTCCAAAGAACTGGGTATCGAGTGGATCGTCGACGCCACGGTCGCCGCCGTTGATGCCAACGGCGTGACCCTCGCCGACGGCCGCCACATCGAGAGCAACACGGTGATCTGGACCGTCGGTTTCCGCGCCAGTCCGCTGACCGAACAGCTCAACGCCGAACGCGATGGCCAGGGCCGTCTGCACGTCGACGGCAACCTCAAAGTGCAAGGTCTCGATCACGTATTCGCAGCCGGCGATGTCGCCCGTGCCGCCACCGATGACGTCGGCAACTTCTCGGTAATGTCCTGCCAACACGCCATCAGCCTCGGTCGTCACGCCGGCAACAACGCCATCGCCGATCTGCTCGGCGTCGCGCCAACCACTTACCGTCAGCCGAAGTACGTTACCTGCCTCGACCTGGGTACCTGGGGCGCCGTGTACACCGAGGGCTGGGATCGCCAACTGAAACTGGTGAAAGCCGAAGCCAAAGAATTGAAGACGCAAATCAACAGCGTGTGGATTTACCCGCCGGTCGCCGAGCGTAGCGCCGCGCTGGCCGCTGCTGACCCGGCGATTCCGGTGGCTTGATCGCCCCGTTCAACCTCGAACCGATGTCTTGCCTGAGTACAAGGAGAACACCATGACCGTGCATCTGGATTCCTTCACCGCCAACAGCGCAACCCTGCAAACCCCACCCGAAGAACTGGTGCCGTCGCGCTACGCGCTGCGCCTGGGTGACATCGACGTGATGGTGATCAGCGACGGCGTCCTGCCGCTGCCGACCCAGACCATGTCGACCAACGCCGATCCCGAAGCCCGTGCTGCGTGGTTCAAGGAGATGTATCTGGGGCCCGACGCATTCGACTGGGCACTCAACGTGCTGGTGGTGCGTAGCGGCGAACAGGTGATCCTCGTCGACGCTGGCCTCGGCGGGCAGTTCCCCGGGTTCCCCCGCGCCGGGCAATTTCCCAAACGCCTCGCGGCGGCCGGGATCGACCTCGCAGACGTCACCGATATCGTCATCACCCACATGCACATGGACCACATCGGCGGGCTGCTCGTCGACACGGTGAAAAACCGTCTGCGCGACGACGTGCGCATCCACGTCACCGCCACCGAAGTCGACTTCTGGACCTCGCCGGACTTCACCTGCACCGACATGCCCGCACCGGTGCCGGACGTGCTGCGATCCACCGCCAACGCGTTCATCCAGCAGTACCAAAGCAAACTGCGGATCTTCGAAGACGCGTTCGAAGTCGCCCCCGGCGTCGTCGCCAAACTCACCGGCGGCCACACCCCGGGCCACTGCGTGGTCTATGTGAGCTCCGGCGAAGAACGCCTGACCTTCGCCGGCGACGCCCTGTTCCCGGTGGCCTTCGACCACCCGGACTGGCACAACGGCTTCGAGCACGACCCCGATGAAGCGGTGCGCGTGCGCGTGCGCTTGCTGCAGGAGGCCGCCGCCAGTGGCGAACTGTTTGTCGCCACGCACCTGCCCTTTCCGTCGGTCGGGCGGGTTGCCGTGAATGGTGAAGCGTTCCGCTGGATTCCGGCGATCTGGGATTACTGATTCAGCTAGCGAAACATCGCTTCGCCCGGCCTTGGCCGGGCGAAGTCGTATTCGCCTTTTACCGGTCCGTTCCGGAACAACCGCTACCATTGCTCCGTTACATGGAACGACGGTCGATCCTTGTTCTCTACCGCTGAACCTACAACGGAGGGATTGGCCATGATTGCCCCTGAAACCGGTATGAAACCGGGTGAGCGTTATCGCATTGAAAGCGTCGAGCGCGCGCCGCAGTTTTCTGGATTTTTCCTCGACGGCAAGTATTACCTGGGCCCCGAGTTGCAAACGGCCGTGGGCTGGCTTGAAGGGCAGAATTTCCTGTATGACCAACTCGATCCCAATGGCGAACCGGTTTATCCGGACAGACTCGTCGGCACGATCACCGGGCGAACACTGGAGCTAACAGACGGCCTGCGTCTGAGCATAGAGGAAATACCGTTTCAGGCCGAAGCCGCTACGCCACTCCAGACGCTTGACGAAGCAACCATTGCAACCCGACCACTGGCGATATCGCAGCGGCAAACAGCAGCAGGCTTGCGCCAACCGATGCAACCTTCGGCGCTTCTGGTTGCAGGCGCAGCATTGCTGGTCGGGCTGTGCCTGTTGGCGATCAATCGTTCTGGTCGTCGAGTCAGGTAGCCTTCACGACGTGGGTGGTGGCCGCTCTCTTGTCACGACCCGCGCTCAAAGGCTGATCACAGCACCTACTTCGCGCATGAAGATTTCCACGGTTTTCGGACCGATGCCGTCGAATTCTGCGAGGCGTTTTTCAAAGGCCTGGCGATCAGCACTGGCCTCGACCATATGGCTGACCTTGCCCGCGTACTCGTCGTTTAGCTTGCGGGCCAAGGCGTGAAGTCGCACGGCGGTGGTCTCGTCATAACGCACGTAATGCGCCTCCCCGAGCATTGCGACCAGCTCACGATGGCTGCACGCTGCCAGTTTGCGCGGTGTATCGCGACCGTGTTTATCAGCGATCACCCGATAGGCTTCGGCAGCGATTTCGGCCTGTATCCGCTTGCCCATCAAGAAACTGGCAAGCAGCCACTTAAACAGTGCAGCGTCATCGTTGTGCTTGAAATGAATATTCAAATCCTCGGCGCTGATCGTCTTGTTCACCGGTTATCTCCGGGGCTGAAATCGTGGGGTATTTTCGTCCGCGTGTGTGCTTGGCAGACGCTTGATCTTTAGGCCGCCGCCGGTTCCAACCGTTCAAAGCAAAGCGTTTGTCAGCAGCCTGAAACAAACCCCGAAAATCCTTTGAATTTTTTTTGTCGGCAAAACTCATTTGCGTATGAGCGTAAGGAGGAACTCATGAGCAACGTCGACATCTTCGTCATCGAATACAAACTTCACGGCCAGCCAAAGTCATTCGTCATTCGCGCAAAAACCATGCGCAACGCTGACGCATGGCATTGGGCGAGTTGTGACGCCGGCATTGCACCCATTCCCAAACCCGGCAAACCACCGTTGAAAGTCATCTCCAAACCCCAGGCCGAGCGCTTCGGCATCACCGAAGTGAAGTGGCGTGAAACGGCGACCGTGGACTGGACAGAGGCATAGTCATGCTCAAACAAATCGGTAATACGCTGATCCGCCGCGACCATCGCGCGAGTTGCCATTGCGGTGCGGTCATTCTTGAAATCCACTTGCCCGACGGCCTGCCCACGCCGCACCGCTGCGACTGCTCGTTCTGCAAACGCCGAGGTGCGATTGTGGCGGCGGTACCGGCGGCTGACCTGAAGGTGATTCGCGGTAAATCAGCGTTATTGAAGTACAGCTTTGGCCAGCAAGTGGCCGAGCATTTTTTCTGCGGAAATTGCGGTATTTACACCCACCATCGACGCAGCACCAATCCGCATGAGTTTGGTTTCAATGTCGGGTGTCTGGAAGGGGTCAATCCTTATGATCTGGGTGAGGTGCCGGTGGCGGATGGTGGGGTTTGGCAGTCACCGTGAGGGCAAATGACCGCTGGCGAGCACATCAAGGTTCGCCAGCGGTTCAATGAGCAAGATCGGCATTACCTAAAGAAGCCTGCCTTACTGCACTTTCAGATCAAGCAACTCACCGCCCTCCTTGCCCAGCCGCTCCAGATACGCACCGGCCTCAAGCAACTGATAAGGGAAGTACAGGCCTGGCGAAGTGGGTGACTTGCCATCCAGCCCGAGCAGTCGCTCCAGCAACATGGCCACGCTGAGCCCCGTCAATGCTGCGGCGCCTGCCGGGTGAACGACGGCATGCCGCGTGTGCAACGTCCGACCCTTGCGATCCTCGCCGACCATTTCGATGAGAATTTCGGTCGACATCGGCCGACCCGCGCGCCGCGAAGAACTCACCCCGCTGGCCAGATTGAACTGCACATTGGGCGCATCGGTGGCGGCAGCCAGCCCAGTGACGTCAATGGACGAGAAACCGCTGGCTTGCATCGACGTACCATCCACCGCGCGGAAGCTGACGTTCTTGTCCACTCCTTCGCGCCAGATGTATTCCCCCTCGCGCCGAGTCAGGGCGGCGGGCAGCATCTTGTTCAGGTGCTCGAAATCCTTGGCCACGGTCGGCCCGCCACCGTCCTCCTCGTCGACCAGCGCATCAATGCGGATATCGCGCACCCGGGCAAAGGCCTCGGCAAGGTGCAGCGTCGCCACCGTCGTCGCGCCCACCATCCACTCGTAACCCAGCACGATGGGCGCCGCGTCAGGGCGATGGATGTAGTTCGCGATTTGCGGTGCAATCTCGAAAATGCCGGAAGAAATGCTCAGGTGCGGAATCTTGCGCTTCTGTGCGAAACGCAGTCCGGCCAGGGAATGATCCATATAGAAAACCGCCACGGCGCTGATCGGCCGATCGCCCAGCCCCAGGTCATCGGCAGCAGGGTCAATGACCACGCCCTGCGCCCCGCCCATTTCCTCGGCGGCTTGTTGAGCCTTGGACAAGTCACGGCCGCCGATCAGCAACGGGACATCGGGATAGGCAGCACGCAACGCTTTGGCAGAACGGTGGCCGATGGCGCCGGAGCCGCCCAGAAACAAAATCGGATGAACTGACATGGGTATCCTTCCTCGTCTTTTTTGGGTTGCAACTTAGTGTTGGTGCGTTACCTGTCGTGAGGGTTCCAACGCAGTGATCTGAGTACTGACGCATGTCATTTTGAACGGCGTGTTGATGGCGTGTGTTTAGGAGTTTTCCGTAGCTGTTTAAAAGACACGTCGCGTTACCTGCTTAAGGCTACAACGTCTTGCGCCATTGCCTACGACTACGCCAGAATCCGCCGGCTTGTGCGTCTGGGGGGCGGGTTTTATCGTACCGGGGTCACTGAAAAACAGTGATGGGGTTTGGTAGCCCGCTTCCATATGACGCATAACGTCACCGTGCGCAGATGCTGTTTCAGCGTTTGTCTTATGGTGGCCATGCGCAGGGCGTCTTCGGGCGCGCCGGATTTTCCATATGGGCCGGTCTACCAACCTTCGTATGGCCACCACCTTTCGTTTGGTAGCGAAGGTGATGGCTCCTTAAGTCCCATATGGAGCTTCATCTATGTTCAAACGCAGCCGAACGCGCCCTTGATTACTACCTCACGCCAACCCAACGCATCATGGGCAGCGACCAAAAACACGCTCCCATGTTTCTGGCCAACGCCGACTACGACAGCGAGTCCCTGCTCGTTAACGCCAGCGAATCCCTAAGCTCAGCCACCGAAATGCTCTGCAACTTCGCCGCCCTCCTTGACCCAGGCCACCGCAAAACTGCGCTGGGGATTGCGCAAGTGGTGATGCTGGGAGAATTGGCGGTGAATCAAGCGCTGGATAATGTTGTGCCGGTGGATTGATAGGTAATCCCTTTGTGGCTGTGGTGTGGCTGCTGTCACAAAGGGATCAAGATTGCATTGGGTGTCTGCTTTCGGCCAGAAGCGCCCGGTCTGCCTGATAAATAAATCTGTCCCAATCCACACGGCAATGAGTTCCCCTTCCTTGAACCATGGAGGCAATGTGATAGCATGGGTTCGCCCCCCGGAGAGGGGGAATTTTTCTACATCCCGCAAGGAATATGCCCCTGTGAAAGACTTCGTCATCAGCGTCAACAACACCGTCCTCTATCTCTCCCTGGCGTTCATCTGGCTGGTCGCTATCGTCGCGATTTTCACCAGCGGGTTCCTCCCGGCGCTGGGTATCTTCGTGGCCGGCACCCTGTGCTGGTGCATCATTTCCGGCTTCTGGTTCGTCCAGTCGGCGACCTACGAAGAACTGCGCAAGCTGAACGCAAACAAAGGCTGAAACGTCAGGGTGGAGCAGTAAGTGGCCCGCCTACCCTGAGCGCTTGGCTCCGTGCCGAGCGCTCTCGCCCACTGCGAATGGCTCGCATAAATCCCGCATTCTCCGAAATCCTGAGATCCCCGCCATTCCCTAGCCCCGAGCGCAGAGAAAAACCTGTAATCCACCCACAAACCATCGTAATTTACCCACCATAACTACAAGGTCGTTTGGGGATACACGTGGGAGCCTACCGTCTGCTGTTGGCCGTTCTGGTCGCTGTTTCGCACATGGGCAAGTTGTTCATGGGGTTCAACCCGGGTGTGGTTGCCGTGATTTCCTTCCTGCTCATCAGTGGTTTCGTGATGACTTCACTGATCGAGCGCAACTACAAGGCGCCCGAGAAAGTCGGTCGGTTCTACCTGGACCGGGCCTTGCGTCTTTACCCGCAATTCCTGTTCTACTTCGTCGCTTCTTGTACGGTGATCTATTTCCTGCTGCCCGGCACGCCACAGTGGGCCGAACTGACCTTCAGAAACATCGCCGCGAACCTCGCGATCGTGCCCCTCGGTTTCTATATGTTCGGCGCGAGTGGATCGTGGATTGTGCCGCCGGCGTGGTCGCTCGGCCTTGAGATGTGCTTCTACCTGGTGATCCCGTTTCTGCTCATCTACCGAGCACGGGGCGTGGCTTTCGCCTTGTCCGTTGCGGTCTTCATCCCCGCGTGCCTGGGTTTCATCAACACCGACTACTACGGCTACCGCTTGTTGCCGGGTGTTCTGTTCATATTCCTGTGCGGCAGTTACCTCTACAAACCGCAGGCCAAGGGATTAGTAATCGCCGCAGGCACCGCTGTGGCGGCGGCACTGATCTTTGTGGCGATCATGGCGGGCTGGATCGAACGCCGACCGTCCAACGCTGAAGTGGCCGCGGGAATTGCGCTGGGCATTCCTGCTGTGTACGTGTTGACGAAGCTGAAGTTTCACCGGATTGACGAGTTTCTCGGGAACATCAGCTACGGCGTGTTCCTGAATCACTTCGTGG
Organism: Pseudomonas sp. NPDC085632; assembly: GCF_044541255.1. Lineage (NCBI taxonomy): Bacteria > Pseudomonadati > Pseudomonadota > Gammaproteobacteria > Pseudomonadales > Pseudomonadaceae > Pseudomonas > Pseudomonas sp. NPDC085632. The sequence continues at coordinate 145,151 of NZ_JBITSX010000003.1, forward strand.
TGATCTACTTCCTGCACGGTCTTTGGCCGATCACTTCATTCGATTGGCAAAAGGTTGCATTGGTGCTGGTGTTGTCGTTCTTGCTGAGTGGTGTTTCGTACTATTGCGTCGAGCGGCCGGCGTTGACGCTTCGGCATGCGCTTCGGGCGGGTAAGAAGGATCGAGTGAAGGAAGTGCAGATGGGTGAAGCAGCGGTTTGATGTCGGTGGGAGACAGGGCATGCGTATGGGAAGGAATTTGTCTCTGTATCCAAGTCGCTTACCCCCACCCTCCTTAGTCACAACACCAAAAATACTGGAAACAATGCTCGATGAAGATTACTTGGCAACGCTACAAGACATACGAAGAAGCTAAAAATCAGTGTCGCGTTATTTATCTCCATGAATGGGACGACAAACCGTTCTACTGGGGAAAAGCACACAACAGCTTCTTTGGTGGCCACAAGCGCCAGATCGACGACCTTCATGCGAGCGGAAGGTACAACTCTGGCTATCGCCACTGGATTGAAGGGTGTTTGAGGCATGGCGCCAAACTCTATCTCGGAAAGCTTAGTGATCTCGCCTTGGCAAATATCGACGATGTAGAGAATTGGCTTATTTACACGTATGGGCACGAAATGAATTCGAAAGTACACGCACCATCAGTTGACCTGACCATTACGCATCTAGGCGACGTGCCAGCCTCAATCACACAATCTGACTTCAACACTCCATATCAAAGGCTGGTGGATTCGAATGCGATTGTTTAGCCAAGTGAATAGTTGTGTCCGTTTCTGACTGAATGCAGTCATTCGCGAACAACGGCTTGCGGCGCTATGATCGCAACACTCGATCTCGTGGACCAACCCCATGTCCCCCCAAAAAACCCGCCCAACCCCCGCCCCGCTCCTCAACCCCGGCGAATCCGTGGTCCTGTTCGACGGTGTCTGCAAACTCTGCAACGGCTGGGCGCGTTTTTTGATTCGTAACGATCATCAGCGTCGCGTACGTTTGGCAGCGGTTCAATCGCCGGAGGGGCAGGCGTTGCTCGCGTGGGCCGGCCTCCCCATCGATCAATTCGACACCATGGCCGTCATCCGTGATCGTCACTACTGGGAACGTTCAGACGCTTTCTTCGAGGTCATCAGCCAGTTACCCGCCCGCTGGCAGCCATTGCGACTGCTGCGCGTCTTCCCGCGAAGTCTGCGCGACTGGGCCTACGACCGCATCGCGCTAAACCGCTATCGACTGTTCGGCAAGTACGACACTTGCCTGCTGCCAACGCCAGACCATGAACAGCGCTTCCTCAAAGCAACGGCACCTACGCCAGCAAACTGAACAATTGCAGCGGTGTCATCTTCGTCACCATCATCAGCACGATGACAAACATCCCGGCAAACCCGAGCACGCCCATCCACAACCATTGGCGATACACGCCCTGGTATTGTTGATCGAGACTCGCTCCCGTCTCGTTCGCCCTCGATGCCATCACATACAAGCGCTTTTGCAGGAGCAAAACCGGCAACCACAGCGAGCCGACGCAGAAGAAGATGATCAACGAGGTCAGCACCCACTCGGTGCTCATGCTCAGCCCCGAAAGTCGCATCAACAGATACCCCGTGATGATTTGCACGAACCCGGCCGGTGTGGTGATCCACGTGTCGAAACGCACGACCATGCGCGCGACGTGCGCTATGACCTGCGGGTTGCGCGTGCGGCTGGCGGCGATCAGGTAGAGGTAGGAGCCCATGCCGAAACCGAACAGGAAGATCGCGGCGATGATGTGCAGGTATTTCAGGCACAGATAGAGCATGTCAGCGCTGCCCGTCCGAGAAGTGCACGGCCAGGCTCAGGTTGGCCGGGTCGTTGATGGCAGCCATGTACTCGGCGACGCGGATTTCGCCCACACACGGTCGGGCGCCGGGTGGCGGCGCGTAGCCTCGGGCCATTTTCGTCGCCAGCGCGACGGCGGCGCAGCTGGGGATTTCCGGGCCTTTGTCGTTCAGGGCGGTGAGTTGCGCGGTCATCGACAGCGGTTTGCCGTCAACGCCGAGGCCCTGCACATCGATGTACATCGCGCTTTTACCGTCGCCGAAACGCTCGAAGCGCAGGCCGAGGCGATGCAGTCTTGCTGCCCACAGGGCATGGTCGCGCACCAGTCCGACCTTCAGCGCTTGAGCCAGCAGACCGTTGGCGATGCCGCCGAGTTTTAGCCCGGCGCCTGCCTTGAACTTCAGGCTGCGCGCGCCATAACGGCCGGCGAAAATATCCATGTCCGGCACATCGACGTTGGCCAGCAGCCGCGTGCCCATCTGCGGCATTTTGCGCAAGGTCAAGTCCAGCCAGCCCGACACTTCGTGCACCTTGCCGTTTTTCAGTTGTTTGATCGGTTTGCCGGCGTAAGCCAGTACGCCTTCGATGGTCGACAGCCCGGGCATTTTCGCCGACGAAGAAATGCCATGTTCGATCGAGTCGATGCGCGAAAAACGCTGGCGCTGTTCATCGATGATCGCTGACGACAATGTCGGCACCGAGCTGCAACCGCTGAGGATCGCCACGCCTGCCTGCTTCGCTCGCGTATCGAGCGCGTCGATACCGTTGACGAAGGTGCGGCAGTCCGCCAGGTCGCAGTAGTTCACGCCGGCGTCGATGCAGCTCTGTGCAACAGCATAGGATTGCCCTTGAAACGGCCCGCCGGTATGCACGACCAACTGAATGTCCAGCGCGCGCAATGCGGCTTTGAACTCGCTGCCCATGGCATCGCCGCACCAGCCTTCGCAGACGTTGCCCGATTGGCTGTTCAGCTCATCGACTTTGCGCTGCAACTTGCGCGGATCACGGCCCGAAAGCACCAGGCCGATGTCCGGCATCAACGCCAGATGCCGGCAGACGATACTGCCGAAATTTCCGTAACCACCGACCACCATCACCCTGAACGGCATGCAATTCTTCCCTAAGTCGTTCCATCACACAGGCGTGCAGGATATAGGGCCGAACGTCAGCAAGCCATTCAGATCAGTTGCTCGCCACCCACTTGCGGTACTGGCGGGTACGCAAGGCGTTGCCGATTTGTTGCATGATCAGCGCGCGCAGCGGTGACACGTGCGGATCGGGTGTTTTCGCCTGACTGAGTTTGCGCAACTGGAACTTGACCACGGCCATGTTGGCCAGCGACGCCATGGCCTTGTTCTTCCAGGTGATCGGCGGCAGTTCCGGGGCGCTGTCCTTGCCCAGCAGCCAGTCACGCGGCAGGTTCGGATCGATGGCCAGTGCCGTGCCGATGCCGACCATGTCCACGCCACTGTTAACGACCATTTCCGCAATGGGCCGACGACGCACGCCGCCCGTGACCATCAGCGGCATCCGCGCGACTTTCTGCAGGTCCTGGGCGAACTCGACGAAGTACGCCTCGCGCGCCAAGGTGCGGCCGTCCCGTGCTTCGCCCTGCATGGCCGGGGCTTCGTAGCTGCCGCCGGACAACTCGACCAGATCCACACCCAGATCGTTGAGCCATTCGACGACTTGTCGTGCGTCATCGGCGCTGAAGCCGCCGCGCTGAAAGTCGGCGGAATTGAGTTTCACCGCCACCGCAAACTCAGCAGAAACCAGCGCCCGCACAGCCTTGACGATGTCCAGCAACAGCCGCGCGCGGTTCTCCAGCGCACCGCCCCACTCGTCCGTACGCTGATTGGTCAGCGGCGACAGAAACTGACTTAACAGATAGCCATGGGCGGCGTGGATTTCCACACCGGTGAAGCCGGCCTGCTCGCCAAGCTGTGCGCTGCGGGCGAAACGCTGGACGACCTCTGCGATCACGCTGGCGGTCATCGCGTGGGGCGTGGCGAAGTGTTTGGACAGGCTGCCCATGTTCAGCGGCACCGCTGATGGCGCCCAGGTTTTCTGCCCGAGATTGGCCTGCATCTGTCGGCCCGGATGGTTGATCTGCAGCCAGAATTGCGCACCGCCCGATCGGCCAATCTGTGCCCAGCGCTTGAACCTGGCCAGTTGCTGATCGTCCTGCAGCACCACGCCGCCCGGCCCGGTCATCGCGCGGCCATCGACCATGACGTTGCCAGTGATCAACAGCCCGGCACCGCCATCGGCCCAGGCTTGATACAGGCGCATCAGTTCTTGCGAAGGTGCCTGATCGGCGTCGGCCATGTTTTCTTCCATGGCGGCTTTGGCGATGCGGTTCTTGAGTGTTGAACCGTTGGGGAGTGTCAGGCTGTCGAACACGTTCATGAGGAGTCCTCGATTGGGCGTGGGACAACCATAAGATTAAAGCCAGCTTTAAGGTCAAGGCCTTTTTATCAACTGTGATTATTTGGCCGTAGCGGCCTTCTCCTCGCGCATCTGGTTGATCAGCAACTGCGCGTTGTCGGCACAGCCGACGTCGGCGGGTTTGCTCTCGATGCCGTGAATGACCCGCAACAGCTGCGCCTTGTTATGCGCCAAGCGTTGCTGGAGGATTTCGATTTCCTCGACCTTGCGTTTAAGCCCGACCAGCATTTCTTCGTGCTGCCAGTCCTGCGCGTTCACCGGCAGTAACTGGCGGATTTCCTCGAGCGAAAACCCCGCTGACTGCGCACCGGTGATGATCTGCAGGATCCACTCGGTTTCCGGGGCATAGTCGCGATAACCGTTGGCCTTGCGCCCAACTGATTTGATCAGGCCGCTCGCCTCATAGAAGCGGATGCGCGAAGGCGCCAGACCGCTGATTTTTGCCAGTTCGCCGATTTTCATGATTGACCTGAGCCGTAATTGAACTTGAAGTGAACTTTAAACCTTCACCTATCAAACGACCAAGTGCGACCTCGACCTGTTTTTAATGCAGAGCAGAGATCCTGTGGGAGCGAGCTTGCACGCGAAGAGGCCGGGTCAGTTACATCATTGTTGATTGACACTACGCCTTCGCGAGCAAGCTCGCTCCCACAGTGGTTAGAGGAGTACGCACGCATGCAAGTTGACGAACGGTCATCCGAATGTTCAGATGCCGCCCAGTTTCAGGTGTCCCATGCCGCCGTGCATGGGGTGAAACGGGAAACCGGTACGTTCTTTTCGAACCAGTCCGGTGCTGCCCCCGCAACGGTATGCGCGTGATGCTTTCGATACACCACTGTGGCCGCACGACCATGGGAAGGTGAAAGCCTCGATACGCGCGAGCCCGGAGACCGGCCTGAATTGCTGTTTGGCAAAATCCTGCGGTGGGCGGGCATGGGCCGGTATTGGCTGTGCGCGATGCCTTCTCCTGCATGCTCTTCTGCGAAGATCCTTTTCGAGAAGACAATGATTCGACCTTTCAACACTTCTGCTCCAACCCTTCTGTTCGGCTGCCTGTTCAGCCCGCTGCTGCTGGCCGATGACGCGCCACTGGAACTCAATCAACAAATCGTTTCTGCACCGTCGGTGGAGTCCACCACCGTCGCTGATATGGCGAAGTTCGGCAGCAAGGTCGAGATCGTTACCCGCGAGCAGATCGAGCGCGCCGGCCCCAGCGCCGATGTCAGCCGCGTGATGCAAATGTTCATCCCCGGTCTGTATGTAGCACCGAAAAACGGACCGTTCGACTACGGCACTTATTCGCTGCTCGGTGGGCGCAACGACGATACGCTGATCCTGCTCGACGGCGTGCGCCTGAACAATCGTCTGTACGGCGGCCTCTATCTGGACACGCTGCCGGCCAACGCCATTGAACGCATCGAAGTGCTCAAGGGCGGGCAAAGCCTGTTGTTCGGTACTCAGGCTGTGTCTGGCGTGATCAACATCGTCACCCGCAGCCCGCAGTCGCGCAAAGCCTCTGGCGAGGTCAACCTGGGCGTCGACAGCTTCGGCGGCACCACCGAAGATGCGCGGGTCGAAAATATCTTCACTAATGGATTCGGCGATCTCGGTCTGCTGGCGTATGTCAGCCACAACGTATCCGACGGCTATCAGCCGTATCGCAACCGCGACATGAAAAACGATTCAGGGAAAAACCGCGCCTACGAAGTCACCACCTTCGGCGGCAAGGCGATTCAGTCGTTTGGCGATGACGCGAGGCTAGAGCTGTTCTACCAATACGCCGACGCCAACCTCGACTTCGCCCGCCCGGTCGACAACCACAACACCACCAACGACCGCGTGCAGCAGATCGCCACGGCGACCTTCGAGCAGACCGTCAACGAGCGCCTGAGCTACTTCGTCAAAGGCCATATCAACGACTGGGACACGCGCTACACCCGCGTCAACAACGTCGAGGGCGGCGGAACCAAAGTCATCAACCACAACGACTATTGGGGCTTCACCGACTGGGGCGTGCAGGCCGAAGGCAAGGCTGAATTGCCCGGCGGCCATGTGCTGGTGTTCGGAAGCGACAACCAGTGGTTCAAGGGCCAGGACGACGTGCTGATCATCGACAACGACAAGGCCGAAGCTCACGCGCTCTACACGCAACTGCGCCCGCAGATCGACGCCCTGCCCGACTGGCACCCGAGCATCGGCGTGCGTCATGAGGCCATGGGCGGTGGCGACAGTGCCACGGTCGGCATGCTCACGTCGCTGTATGACCTCAACGACAACTGGTCGGTGCGCGGCCAATACGGCAGCGCCTACAAACTGCCGAACGCCGAGCAACTGTTCGTCAACGAACCGGGCGACGAGATCGGCAACCGCAACCTGAAACCGGAAAAAAGTCGCAACGCGGAGCTGGGTGTCGACTACAAAGGCTTTCTGCTCGACCGCGAATTCAGCGCCAGCGTGACCCTGTTCAAACGCAAGATCGACGACCTGATCACCCTCGATGACATTCAGTGGGTCAACGGCGAAGGCACGATCCAGATGCGCGGTTTCGAAGCCGACGCCAAACTGGCGCTCAACGATCAATGGAGTTTGCAAGCGGACATGACCCGCAACCTCACCGAGTCGCGTACAGGTGTGACGATCAACGACATCCCGAGTTTCTTCGCCCGGTCACGGGTCGGATATGAATCGGAAAATCGCCTGTGGGGCGTTGGCGGTGCGATCCGCTATATCCGCGACATTAAAAGTTCGAAGCAAGTCGAGTACGGCAATTATTCAGTGGTCGACGCCGACGCTTATCGCTACCTCGACAACGCCCACCAGCACCGCGTGAGCCTGCTGGTGGAAAACCTCTTCGACCGCGATTACATCACCAGCCGCTCTAGCAACGTTGACAACCTCGGCCGGCCGTTCACCTCTGAAGTGCGCTACACGTACCGCTTCTGATGAGTGAGATCACAACCATCGACGGCGTCGACAGCCACCCAGACTGGTCACATGTGCCCGAGCACGCGCGCCATGTGTTCCTCTGCACCGGCCCGCGCTGCACCCAGCGCGGCGCCTTGCAGTTATGGAAAACCCTGCGTCGGCACTTGCTCGCGCACGATCGCATCGAAACGCCGGGCGGCGTCTTGCTGACGCGTACGCACTGCCAGTTTCCGTGCAATCTGGGGCCGATTGTCACGGTGTATCCGGAGCGCTGCTGGTATGGCGTGCACAGCAATGATGAGGTGCGGCGGCTGGTCGAGGGGCATCTGGTCGGCGGTGAAGTTGTTGCGGATTTGCTGATCAAGGCGCGGACATGAGATCGATCCTGGTGGCGCTTGGCGCCCTGCTCTGCTCACTGCCCGTACTCGCCGAAAGTTATCGCAATTGCAGCGAACAATGGAACGCCGTGAAGCCTTCACGCATCGTCGCGCTCAATCAGCATGCCGCCGATATCGTCCTGGCGCTCGGCGCGGGGCCTGCATTGGTCGGCGTGGCTTACCTGGATGACAACGCTGCTGGACAGCGACCATCCGAGTATTTCGGCGTTCCGGTGATCGCCCGGCAGTATCCGGCCAGCGAAGTGCTTTACGCTGCGAAGCCGGATCTGGTGATCGGCGGGTTTGCCACGGCGTTTGGCGATGGTGTGACTTCGCGCTCGGGGCTGGCGCGCAATGGCGTCGGTTCGTATCTATTGGAATCGGCCTGCAACGGACACTCGCTGGATTACTTCGCGCATGTGCGCAATGACTTGCTGACTCTGGGCAAACTGCTGCACAAACAGGCCCAGGCGCGACAGTTGAGCGAGGCCATGGATGCCGACCTCGCCAGCGCCCGAGCCTTGGCTGGTGCGGACAAGCCGCTGTCAGTGTTCTATCTCGACAGCGAGGTCAAAGGCCTCGACAGCGAAGGTCAGCGCGGGTTTGTCACCCCGCTGCTGGCCGCCGCCGGTGCGCGCAATGTGTTCGCCGACATCAATCTTTATCGGGTGACCGTCAACCGCGAAACACTGCTGGCCAGCGACCCCGACGTGATTCTGCTGGCCGACGCCGAATGGTCCCCCGCCAGTCGCAAACGCTATCTGCTGAGCCACGACCCGGTGCTGTCGCAACTGCGCGCGGTGCGCGAAAACCGGATGATCGACATCCCCTTCACCCACCTGCTGCCGACCTTCAACAGTGGTCGAGTGGCCCTCGAACTGGCTCGCCAGCTCAATGCCCTGAAGAAAAATAAATGAACCCGCCGCGCCACACGCCACCTAACGAACAGACCATCAGGAGGTAGCCAATGCAAATCGAAACCGTGTGGATCGTACTGGCGGCAGTTCTTCTGCTAATCGAACTCTGGGCCATCAATCGGGTGCGCAAGAGCGAGGGGAAATCGAGCAATAAAGGCGTGTGGATCGTGCTGATCGTGTTTGTGCCGTTGTTCGGCTTGATTGCCTGGGCGTTGGCGGGGCCCAAGCATGTCCGTCAGCAGTCAGCGTCGTAACCCTATTCATTTGCTGTGGTGCGGGGCTTGCCGTTGGCACTGCCCCGCTGTTCAGGCTTGATCAACTGACGGGCACCAACGGCGGCATCTCTTCCATTTGCGCCAGCGGCACATCGCTGCTGCCGGGGGTCAGAATGACCTTGCGGCAGTTTTCTTCTTTCTTGTCGAAAATCTTGTAACCCTCGGCGGCCTGCTCAAGAGACAGGCGGTGGGTGATGATCGCGTCGGGTTGCAATGCGCCGGTTTCGATGTAACCCAGCAGTTCCGGCAAGTAGCGCTGCACATGGGTCTGACCCATTTTGAAAGTCAGGCCTTTGTCGAAAGCATCGCCGAACAAAAAGCCATGGATGAATCCGGCATAGACGCCTGGCACGCTGACCACGCCGCCGCGCCGCACCGCCGCAATGCATTGACGCAAAGCCTTACCGCTGCTGCCTTCGAGTTTCAGCGTAGCCAGTATCGTCTCGGTGGTGCTGCCCTTGGCTTCGAACCCCACCGCATCGATCACTGCATCGACGCCTCGACTGCCCGGGGTCTGGCGAATGATGGTATCGGCCGGGTCATCGTCGTCATCGAAGTTGATGGGTATCACGCCATAGGTGCGCTGCGCGTATTCCAGCCGATACGGGTGATGGTCGACCATGAAGATGCGTTCAGCGCCAAGCATTTTCGCGCAGGCAGCACTGAGCAATCCAACCGGTCCGGCGCCGTAGATGGCCACGCTCGATCCCTGGCCGATCTGCGCATTAAGCACCGCTTGCCACGCGGTCGGCAGAATGTCGGACAGAAACAGGACTTTCTCGTCCGACAGCGTGCCGGGGACGATGAAAGGCCCGGTATTGGCCTTGGGCACCCGCACCAACTCCGCTTGGCCACCGGGAATGCCGCCATACATCCGGCTGTAGCCGAACAGCGCGGCCGGCGGTGGTATGCGCTTCTTGTTCATGGCCGCACCGGCACCGCTGTTGGTGGTTTCGCACGCTGCGTAGAGTTCTTGCTGGCAGAAAAAACAATCTCCGCAGGCGATCACGAACGGGATCACTACCCGGTCACCGCGCTGCACAGCAGTCACACCTGGCCCGGTTTCCTCGACAATGCCCATGAATTCATGGCCGAAGATATCGCCATGCTCGACCGTCGGTATCTTGCCCCGATACAGGTGCAGGTCCGACCCGCAAATAGCCGTTGCTGTGACGCGCAGAATAACGTCGTCGGGGGCTTCGAGTTTCGGGTCAGGCACTGTTTCGACTCGCACGTCGTGGGCGCCGTGGTAGGTCATGGCTCGCATGGCAAAGTCCTCGTACTGATGAGTGAATGGCTGCTGCTTCACATTGGGAAGGCTCGCCTCAGAACGAGTTCAGATAATTTCTTCAAGATCGGATCAGTGGGATCCGTCATCGCCGTTCACGCGCACCTTGCCGCTGAATACCCGAAAGCCGAACGTGTTGTAGATCAGCGTCACCGGGATCAACACGGCAAATCCGATCAGCATGAACACCTGGCTTTTCGGGCTCGACGTTGCGGCCTTCAAGGTCAGGTCCGGTGGAATGATCAGCGGAAACAGCGCCACCAGCATCAGCGCGAAGGCCAGCACGAAGACACCCAGCGCCGCGAACAACGGGAGAAAATCAAAGCGCCCGGCGAACCCGCAAAAGAAAACCAGCAGGCATGCGCAGAGTAGCGCTGCCGTCGGGACCCACACCCGTGGGTCAGTCAATCGTTGCGCATATTGTTCGTGCAACGTTGCGCTGCAGATGACCAGTGCAATCAACGCCAATACCGTCAGCACCGCCAGAGCCTGTGCCTGCCGGGCGGAACGCCGTTGCAGTTCGGCAACCGTTCGCCAGTACAGCCAACAGGCGCCCAGCCACGTGTACCCCAGCACGAGCACCAGCCCGCAAAACCACGGAAACCACCGCAGCCATTCACTGCCGTCACCGACGTATTGCCCGCTCTCATGCGGCACGCCCTGCATCAATGTGCCCAGCACCACACCTTGCAGCGCGCCGGTCAATAATGAGCCACCCATCAAGGCGCCATCGACCCAGCGCTTGATGCGTTCGCTGGGTGAATAATCGCGAAATTCCAGTGCCATTGCCCTGAGCATCAAGGCCAGAAACATCACAATGAACGGCAGGTAGAGTGCTGGCAGCAGAATCGCGTAGGCCAGCGGGAACAACGCCAGCAGACCGCCGCCGCCGAGCACCAGCCACGTCTCGTTGGCATCCCAGATCGGCAGAATCGTCACGGCCATGGCTCGGCGCTGGTTGCGGCAACGGGTCAGCCCCATCAGCACGCCGACACCGAGGTCGGTGCCGTCGAGCAGCACATAGTTCAGCACCGAGAAGCCGAGGGCGGCGGCGCACAGCAGGGTTATCCAGTCAGTGTCCATGCGAGCGATCCCCTGCGTGCCCCGTTTCATCGGCCAGCGTCGGCTGCGGTCCGGGCTGATTCTCATGGGCAGGCTCGCGCAGGATGCGCAGCAACACCCAGAGCCCGATGCCGAAAACCAGCAAGTAGAACAGCAGAATCAGCAGGGTCGAACCGAGCACTTGCTCGCGCGAGACCGGGGACAGACTGTCGGCCGTGCGCAACAGACCATAGACCGTATAGGGTTGGCGCCCGACTTCGGTGACCGTCCAGCCGCTGAGCATGGCCAGAAAACCGGCCGGCGCCATCAGCACATTGCCCCACAACCAGCGGCGAGCGATGTAGAAACGTCTTCGCCGCCGCAGGATCAGACCGATCAAGCCTTGCCCCAGCATCAACAGACCCAACCCGACCATCAGACGAAACGCAAAGAACACCGGCGCCACGGGCGGAATGTCCTGCGGCGCGAACTCATCCAGCGCCTTGATGGTCCCACTCAGATCGTGACTCAGATACAAAGAGCCAACACGTGGAATCGCGACTTCCCAGTGATTGCGTCGCTCGGTCATGTCAGGCCACGCGAACAGACGCAAGGGTTCGCCCGCACCTTGTGGCGGGCGTGTCCAGCTGCCCTCGATGGCCGCGACTTTCTGTGGCTGGACTTTCAAACTGTGCTGCCCATGCAGGTCACCGACCACGATCTGCACGGGTATCAATACAACGATTGCCCAGAGCGCCATGGAAAACAGCAGGCGTGCGCGGGGATTGTCGGGCGCCTTCAACAATTGCCAGGCGCCGGCGCCCGCCAGCACAGTCGCAGTGCCGAGCATCGCAGCCAGCGTCATGTGCGCCAGTCGATAGGGAAAGGACGGATTGAAAATAATCGCCCACCAATCCTCGGCAATGAAACGCCCGTCAGCGGCAATCGAATAGCCGGCCGGCGTGTGCATCCAGGAATTGGCCGAGAGGATCCAGAACGCGCTCATCAGCGACCCCGCCGCCACCGCACAGGTCGCGAAGAAATGCAGACGCGGGCCAACCTTTTTCAGCCCGAACAGCATGATGCCAAGAAAGCCTGCCTCAAGAAAAAACGCCGCGAGCACTTCGTAAAACATCAGCGGCCCGAGAATGTCCCCGGCCTGCACGGCAAGTCGCGACCAGTTCAGCCCGAACTGGTATTCCAGAATCAGCCCGGAAGCGACGCCGATCGCGACGTTGAGCGCAAAGACCTTGAGCCAGTAGCGATAGACATCCAGATAGACCTGACGGCCGCTGCGTAACCACAATGCTTCAAGGACCATCAGAAAATTGGCCAGGCCGATGCTGAACGCCGCGAGCACGATATGGAAACTGATGGTGATCGCAAACTGCATGCGCGCCGCCATCAAGGCGGAATCAATGGCGTCCATGCAAATTGCTCTGTGACGAAAACGGCCTCTGACCGTTTGCGTCGATCTGCTTCTCGTTCAGCATGAAGTCCACCTCGAGGAACACCCGGATGCGCGTTGGACAGCTACGTCGGGGTGCAAATTCAGACGGGGTTGTGAACTGCAATGCTCGCACGATGCAGGTCATGCAGCCTGCACGAAGGCAGTTTGCCACGAGCGCAGTAAGCCTTTGAAGCAGCGGAATTTTGCCGGAACGATGAATTGGCATGGCAAATGCCACAGTTCCAGAGCATTCACAGCGCCGTGAGACAACGGTCTGTGTTCACTCCGTGACAGCAGAGGCAACGCCATGAACGCCATCGACCTTCTCAAAGCCGATCATGCAAAAGTCAAAGACATCCTCAGCCAGCTCAGCGACTCAACCGAGCGCGCACTGAAAAAACGTGTCGAGCTGTTGGGCAAACTGGAAATGGAAATCTCCATCCATACCCGGCTCGAAGAGGAAATTCTCTATCCCGCCTTCAAGGAAGCGGGCAGCAAAGAACAGGACATCATGTATTTCGAGGCCAAGGAAGAACACCGCACCGTGGACTCACTGGTGCTGCCCGATCTGAAACTCACCGACCCGGGCACCCCGGAGTTTTCCGGTCGGGTGAAAGTGGTCAAGGAACTGCTGGAGCACCATATCGAAGAAGAAGAAACGGAAATGTTTCCGCAAGCGAAAAAACTTCTGGGCAAGGAAAAACTCGAAGAGTTGGGCGCGCAGATGGAAGCCATGAAAGCCAGCTGCAAAAAGGAAATGGCTGCCGGAAATATGGCGGCTTAAATCGTTGCAAGTGGACCAGCCCGGCTTTGGCCGGGCTTTTTTCTGGTTGCTCGCCGCGTCTCCCTGCTGCAGGATCAGCCGATCGACAACAGGGAATGTTGAAATGGATCAGAAAGCATGTGGACGAATTGTGGTGGTCGGTGCGGGCATCGTCGGCGCCTCACTTGCGTACCACCTGTCAGGCAAAGGGGCGCAAGTCACGCTGATCGAGGCTGACGAGATCGCGAGCGGCGTGACGGGAGACTCCTTTGCCTGGATCAACGCTACGCACGCCAGCGTTGATCCGATTGCGCAGTTGCGCGGTATGGCCATAGAAGCCTACCGACGACTCGAAACCGAGCTGCCGGAACTGCAGATTCGCTGGACCGGGGCTTTGTCGTACGACGAATCGGCGGAACATCCTGCTTCGGCAATGCTGTTATCAGCGACCGAGGTGCTCGCCCGCGAGCCCAACCTGAAAAATCCCCCACGGTGCGCGTTATTTCGCGCGGAAGAAGGCGCACTCGACGCCGTGCAGGCCACCCACGCCTTGATTGCCGGCGCCCAGGCGCTGGGGGCGCAATTGCTCACGCAAACCCGAGTGACCGCTTTCAAAACCTGCAACGCAGATGTCACCGGCGTTGAAACCACAGCGGGCACGGTTGATGCCGACCTTGTTGTGCTTGCCGCAGGGACTGGCACCCGACAGTTGACACAGATGCTCAACGTCTCCCTGCCCATCGACGCCTCGCCCGCCATTTTTATCCGCTACAAGACCCAACCGGGCCTCGTCAAAGGCATCATCTCCAGCCCCGAAATGGAAATTCGGCAAAGCGCCAACGGCACGTTGCTGGCCGCTGAAGATTATCTGGGAGAGGCGCCGGGCAACTCGCCGACAGACATCGCCGGGCAAACCGCCGAAGCCATACGCAAAGAACTTCACGGAGTGGTTTCCATTGAGGCGCAAACCGTCGCCGTCGGGCTGAGACCCATGCCCGCTGATGGCATCCCCGTGGTCGGTTACTTGCCAGGGGTCGGCGGGGTTTACGTTTGTGCGATGCATCCCGGTGTGACGCTGGCAGCAATCGTCGGGCGCCTCGCCAGTGAAGAGCTGCTGGATCGCCAGTCATCTGCGGCCCTTGAATCGTGCCGCCCAGAGCGTTTTTTTCAGAATTCCGGCACAGTGACAAACAACGCTGCTCTTACCCGCTGAAAACCCGCCGCACTATCACCAACAACTCGAGAGGCACCGACGCACATGGAAGTCATCAATACGTTACAACCCGCCGAATGTGCGGACATGCAAGATATTCGAAGTGAAATCGACCGACTCGATCAAGCGGTGATCAAACTGCTGGGCAAGCGCTTTCAGTACGTACTCGCTGCCTCGAAGTTCAAGACCTCGGCGACCTCAGTGCGGGCACCGGAGCGTTTTCAGGCGATGTTGGCAACCCGTCGCGACTGGGCCGAAAGCGAAGGCTTGAATGCAGATGCCATTGAGAAAATGTACAGCGACCTGGTCAATCACTTCATTGCTGAAGAGATGAAGCACTGGGCGGCGGCGCAAACGGAAAGCTGACTGTTTTGGCACAAACTTCCGCTTGCTCCGTAGGCTGACAATCAAGGAAAACAGCATTGACGCCCCCCAAGGACACCGCGTTCGCCTATCAAGCGGTCTACCACTACCTCATCGGATTGATCGAGGCGGCCAGTGGCACGACTGAACAGAAACTGCCGTCCCTGCGACAACTGGCCCTGCGCCTCGGCGTTTCGGTGTCGACGACCAAACACGCCTACGCACTGCTCGAGGACGAAGGCAGAATCCACGCCAAAGCCAGGTTCGGCTATTTCACCCGGTCAATACCGGCCGCGCCAGTGACGGCCAACTCCGGCAATCTTCTCGACCATGTCTTCTCCAGCGCCCGTCAGCCCGGCATGCTGGCGCTGAGCAGCGATGCGCCGGCGATGCTGCTGTCGTTGCAGGGGCCATTGTTGACGATGGAGCGCGAACTGACCCGCCAATACCCGCGCACGCACGCGCCGCTCTATCAGCCCCTCGGCGAGCCGGAATTACGCGCGGCCCTGGCCGAACGCTACACCCGTTGCGCTCGCAACCACTGGCAGGCCGAACAGGTGTATATCGGCGCGGACCTGCGCAGCGTATTGGAGTTGTCGCTCAGTGCCTTGAATCTCGGTGGCACTGTGGCGTTGGTAGAGTCGCCCTGCTCGTGGGCGATTCTGCGCCAATTGCAGGCCGCCAACATTCGTGTCCTCGAAGTGCCCCTCGGCGATGACGGCCGCTTCAACCTGCCTGCATTGAAGGCGTTACTCACGCGCGAACCGGTGCGCCTGGCGGTGCTCTCCTCCACGGTGAATATTCCTCAGGGCCAGTTGATGCCCGCGCAGGATAAACAGCAGATCTGTCGCTGGCTGACCGAGCGGGAAATCTGGCTGTTCGAAAACGACACGTGGGGCGAGTTGTGTTTCTCCGATTCACCCGCGCGCTATCGCGATTTTGCCGACCCGGACAAGCTGCTGGTGTTCTCGACGTTCGACAAGATCATTGGCGGCGAAGCGCCGTATGGTTATGTGCTGTGCCGCCAGCATGCAACGCAATTTCATCGATTGTTTATGCAGCGTGGGTTTCGCCTCTCGCCCATTCGGCAGAAAGCGATTGCCAGACTCTACAGCTCCAGGCGCATCGACCAGCACCTGACCACCCTGCGAGCACTGTTGCGCAAGCGCATGCAACAGCTGCAGACCTTGTTGGAAGAACACGGTAACGGTCAGTGGCAGGTAGTCGCCCCACAGGGCGGTGCGAGCTTCTGGCTCAAGGCTGTGCGCCCGATCGACATGCAGCCTGTGTTCGAGCGCTTGCTGGCCGAGCGGATCGTCATCGCCCCCGGCGAGATTTTCAGCCAGCAAGGCGCCTGGAAGCAGCACCTGCGCCTGAGCTACAGCCTCGATTGGGACAAGGACATCAGCCATGCGGTGCAACGACTGGCGCAGGCGTTCACCGAAGAAAACCGCGTCTACAGTCCATAGCAATGCCGCGCCTCAGGAAACCGCCCATGACGCACATCCTCGGCAAACTGCGCGCACGCCTCGCTGATCACCGCGCCGACATCGGCGTAGCGTTTGACGAAACGCGGCAGATGCTCACCGCCCAGGCCGAGTACATCTTCGGTGACCAGCACCTGCCCGTCGCAGGCCGGTGAAGCGCCGATGCCGATGGTGGGCATTGTCGAGTCCAGCGTAATCTGCCGCGCCACGCCCTCGGCCACACCTTCGAGCAACAGGCTGAAGGCGCCCGCGTCGAGATTGGCCCGGGCGTCTTCGGCAATCACTGCACCGGTTTCAGCCGTCAGGCCCTGAGCCTTGAAACCGCCCATGACATTGACGAACTGCGGCATCAAGCCGACATGGGCCATGACCGGAATCCCGCGCGCCACCAGAAACTCGACGGTCGGCGCCAAGGCCTTGTTGGCCTCCAGCTTCACCGCATCACAACCGGTACGCGCCAATACCTGAGCGCAATTGCGAAAGGCCTGTTCATTGGATTCCTGATAACTGCCAAAAGGCATGTCGGCCACCACACAGGCCAGGCGCGTGCTGTCGACCACTGCCCGCGTGTGGCCGATGATTTCTTCGAGCTGCATGCTCAGTGTCGAGGCGCGTCCGTAACCGACCATGGCCGTGGAATCACCGACCAGAATGAAGTCGACGATGGGGTCGATCAGCGTGGCGATACTGCTGGAATACGCCGTGAGCGAGACGATTTTCTGTTGGCCTTTCATGGCGACCAATTGCGGTACAGTCAGGCGTTTGGTGCGGGTATGCAGGCTCATCGGCGACTCTCCGAGGCTGCCGTCCGTGATCGATAAATGTCGCCAGATTTAATGCGTAACGCTTCCATACAGAGCCCAACTCCAAAAGATTCTAGCGCTCGATTATTCGTTTAACGCCGAAACATTCAATGCACAGATTGGCCTGAAAAAGCGACCCAGGTGCACCCTGCCTCGTTGAAATGCGCGCAGGATCCTGGATGCTTTATTTCGCCGTTTACCGCAGGATGCGAAGCTAATGAACACATCCCGGGAGCAATTTTTATCATGGAAGAAGTCATCACCTACCGCATTGCCACTGCTGACGATGCGCTGGTAATGAGCGAATTGGGCCAATTGCTCAATTCGGTCCACCACGCCGCCCGCCCCGATATCTACGCCGCCGCCACCGAAGATTTCGCCCGCGACTTGCCGCATTGGGCCGGGGTATTCGAAAAGTCCGGTCAGATCGTCTTCATCGCCAGCGCCGGTGAACAGCCCGTCGCGTTCATTACCGCCAACCTGTCCGCCAGTTCCGGGCCGTTGATGCAGCCACAGAACGTGGTGCGCATTGGCTCGGTGTGTGTGGCCGAGCCGTTTTGGGGGAAAGGTATTGGCCGCGCGCTGATTCAACGGGTGAAAGACTGGGCCGTTGAGCAGAATGCGCAGGACTTGCGCCTGACGGTCTGGCCTTTCAACGAGCGCGCGGTGCGCATGTATGCCGAGTTCGGCTTCGAGACCCGTGCCCTGGAGATGGGCGTTCGATTGTGAGGAGCGAACACATCCGATCATGAATAAAGGTGAACAGCTCCATCAGCAGGGTTTTGCCCTGCTCCGTCGCGCCGTACCCGCCGAGTGGCTGGACGACCTGCGCCAGGCGTTCGATGCGGGTGTGCTGCCGTCAGATCGCTGGCCCGTCCCACGGGGTCAGGACTGGCGCCATTCGCTGCTGGATGAGCATGCGACCGTGCGCGCGGTGTGCCGCTTGCCAGCGCTGTTGGCGGTGGTGGGTGAGCTGATCGCGGAGCGCTTCTTTCTGTCCCAGGTTGAAGGTCGCGAACCACTTGCGGGTGGCGGCCATCAGCAACTGCATCGCGACTTGTCCGCGCAACGCCCCGGCGACTGCGTGGTGGCCCTGGCTTTTTTCGATGACTATGGCAACGAGAACGGCGCGACCCGCCTCGTCCCCGGCAGCCATCGGCCCGCGTCCGGGGCGCCGCCCGCTGATGTCCAGGATGAGACGCGATCAGTCCAGCTCTCGGGCCGTGCGGGTGACATTCTGGTGTTCGATGTCGACCTGCTGCATGCGGGAAGCCGGAATCTGTCGGGCGCACGCCGACGCTCGATGCTGATCAACTATTGGGCCGAGCCGCTGTACGCGTCTCACCGGCAAACCGTGGCCCTGCGAAATATCCGCATGGACCCTATCGAATGGTTCGATCCGGCCGACAACATCCTGGTGGACACCGAGAGGTTTTAACGGCGCAAGTCCATCACGTATAAAGCCACTTTCTATTACGATTCAAGAGGCTGCACCCATGAGCAACGCCTGGAACGAAGGTTATTTCACCGACGAAGGCTACACCTACAGCTATAGCCGGGAAATCAATCCGGTTTTCCAGCGTTACTGCCTGTTGTTGCGTGGCTTTGCCGGTCTGGACAATCCCGACGGTTATCACTGCGAACTCGGTTTTGGTCAGGGTGTGTCGATCAATATCCACGCCACGGCCAACCCGGCAGGCTTCGTCGGTACGGACTTCCATCCGGGTCAGGCAGCTCATGCGATTGAACTCGCAGCGCTCAGCAACAACGGTGCGCAGCTGTACGACGATAGCTTCGAGCAACTGCTGGCGCGCCATGATTTGCCGCAGTTCGACAGCATCAGCCTGCATGGCATCTGGACCTGGGTCAGCCGCGACAACCAAAAGCTGATTGTCGAATTCGCCCGCCGCCACCTCAAACCGGGTGGTCATCTGTACGTCAGCTATAACGCATTCCCGGGCTGGTCGCCTTCAGCGCCGTTGCGCCAGTTGTTCAGCCTGCACGACCGCTTTGCCAGTCACTCGACGCGGGCGGATCAGCGCATCGATGCCGCGTTGCAGTTTTCCGAAGCGCTGCTGGCGGCCAACCCCAAGTACGCCATTGCCGCACCGAGTCTGGGCGCCCGGCTGCAGACCATCAAAGGTCAGGACCGCCAATACGTCGCCCACGAATATTTCAATCGCGACTGGAACTGCATGTATTTCGCCGACATGGTCGACGCACTGGCCCCGGCCAAGCTCGATTACGTCACGACGGCGGTGCCGATGGATTCGGTGGATGCACTCAATCTGAGCGCCGAAGGCCTGGCCTTTCTCGACGGGATCGAACATCCGGTGATGCGCGAGCAGGCGCGTGACTATTTCGTCAACCAGGCTTTCCGTCGCGATCTGTACGTGCGCGGTGCCAACCGACTCAGCGCGACCGAGCGCCGGTCGCGCATGCTCAGTTCGCGTTTTGTCCTGATGCAACCCGTAGAAAACGTAGCCTCCAGCGTCACCGGCCCCGCAGGCGAAGCGTCACTGCAACCCGAAATTTATGGCCCGGTCCTCGATGCACTCGCCGGCCAGACGTACGAAGCCAAAACGATGCAGCAGTTGCTCGATTCAGTGTCGCCAATGGCCTATGACGATCTGGAACAGGCCATTGCCATTCTGGTCGGCATGGGCGCGGTAGCCCCTTGCCAGAGCGAAGCTGCCGAGGCGCTGGTGTACGAACGCTGCGCTGCGTTCAACCTGCAACTGTGCAAGCGCGCGCTGTTCAACGCCGACATTCAGGTGCTGAGCAGCCCGGTCACCGGGGGTGGCGTCATGGTCAGCCGCTTCCAGCAACTGTTCCTGATCGCAATCCGCCAAGGCAAACAGCACCCGGCGGAATGGGCGCAACTGGCGTGGAGCGTCATTGCCGAACAAAACGAAGTGTTGGTCAAGGACGGCAAAACGCTGACCACCGCCGAAGCCAACATCGCCGCGCTGACCGAACAGGCCCAGGCATTTGCCGAACAATCGCTGATCGTGCTGAGCGCTTTGAAAATCGTCTGACACTCGAATGAAGCGGACCTCGTCGTGCCTCTCGACACCGCCCGACAGGAGCTATTCCATGGATTTGAAGTTCAGCCACATCGACGTACTGGTCAAAGACCTTGAACAAGCCTGTGCCTATTACGCGCAGATACTGCAGGCGCGGATCTCCACAACGCAGATCTGGAATCGTGGTGGCCTGCACGTGCGCTATGCCGTCGCGCTGATCGGTCAGGAACGCTTCATGTTGGTCCAGCCGCTGGCGGGGAATCTCAAGGACCTGTTGGATACAGTGGGCGAAGGCATGATTTACCGTCATTGCTACACGACCCCTGATATCGAAATGGCCTACGACGAACTGGTCGCCAGCGGGGTTCGGCCGGAGGACGAAAACGGCCAGCCGCTGACTCGCGAGCACCTGCAATCGCCGTCCGGAACGCGTATCATCTGGCTGCCCAAACGCTTCGGCCATTTCTCTATCGAGATTCTTGAGGAGAAGGCGCTGGGGGCGTTTATCGAGGCGGCGTTCGCTTCCAAATGAAACTCCTCCGGCCCTGATCGATACGTCTACGCTTTCTCCATCGCCATCACGCTTGGAGACTTCGTCATGACTCGCCCGCTACTGACCGCCCTCGCCCTTCTTGCCCTAAGTTTCCAGGCTCATGCCGACGTCGTCCCTTTTCCTGCGACCTTCCATACTCAGGACATCAAGGTCGACGGCGCGACGATGCACGTGCGTGTCGGTGGCAAAGGCCCGGCCGTGGTGTTGTTGCATGGCTTCGGTGATACCGGCGATATGTGGGCGCCGCTGGCGGCGGATCTGGCCCGCGATCACACCGTGGTGGTGCCGGATCTGCGTGGCATGGGCTTGTCGTCGATTCCCGAGGGCGGCTATGACAAAAAGACTCAGGCCGGCGACATTCGCCAGGTATTGAGCGCACTGAAGATCGAGCACTCGGTGGTCATCGGGCATGACATCGGCACCATGGTCGCGTTTGCCTATGCCGCGCGCTATCCAGAGCTGACCGAGCGCCTGGTGGTAATGGACGCTCCCGTGCCCGGCATCACACCGTGGAACGACATCGTTCGTTCGCCGATGCTCTGGCACTTCGACTTCGGTGGCGCGGACATGGAGCGTCTGGTCGCCGGCCGTGAGCGCATCTACCTCGACCGTTTCTGGAACGAGTTCGCCGGCACCCCGGCCAAAGTCGATGAAGGCACCCGCCAGCACTACGCCAAGCTCTACGCCCGCCCTGGCGCCATGCACGCCGCATTCGCCCAGTTCCGCAGCATTCGTCAGGACGCCCTCGACAACGCCCCCGTTCTGCAGAAACACTTGAGCATGCCAGTGCTGGCCGTCGGTGGTGAAAAATCCTTCGGCAACAACGAAGCGATCGTCATGCGCAATGCTGCGGACAACGTCACCGAGGTGGTCATTCCAGCAGCCGGACATTGGCTGATGGAAGAAGCCCCGGCGCCGACCATCAAGGCTGTACGCGACTTCATCGCAATGTGAGGAATTGGCATTGCCTTGGCCCGAGGCTTACGTCAGGATTCGCCCCTTTTCGAGCGAAAGGAGCAAACGTGGAGCGTCTATTCGTTTATGGAACCCTGGGACCAGGGCGCCCGAATGAGCATGTCATGCTGAACATCGGCGGCACATGGCAAACCGCCTCGCTCAAGGGTCGCTTGGCTCAGGCAGGCTGGGGCGCGGAAATGGGTTTCCCGGGGCTGGTGATTGCGGAGGATGGCGACGCTATCGAAGGCTACGTTTTCTCGTCTGAAAACTTCGCCGCCCATTGGGCGGGCCTCGATGAATTCGAGGGCGCCGAATACCAGCGTGTTCTGACTCAAGTGACGCTGGCTGACGGCTCGACCCTTGATGCGTACGTTTACGCCCTTCGCTAATCGACATTCAAACTTGCAGACCGGGTAGAACACATGAATCGCCAAAAGAAACTCAAGCAGTTGTTCAAGGAAAAGGCCAAAAAGGCCAGCGCCAAACTGGCACCGAAGAAGCCCAAATACATCAGTAAGGCTGACCGGGCGAAACTGGAGGCTGGAGCCGCAGAGCCCGTCGAGACCAGCGAAAGCTGAAATCCCCCTCACCTACAACGGCAGCGGCCGATCCTGCACCACCCGTTTCATCACCAGCGTCGAAGTCAGCCGCTGCACGTTGGGCAAGGTCGACAGGCTTTCGTCATACAGACGCTGGAACGCAGGCAAGTCCTCAGTGATGACGTGCAGCAAGTACTCCTGCGGGGTTTGGCTCTCAAGTCGTGCTGCGGGCCCGACCTGCGGCGGCGCGCTGGGTCAGCCGAACGTCTGCGTTGATCATGATCATTACTGCGCTGGTGCTGCTGATTGAGCCGGTGTCGCGAGCTTTATCGTCGCGATGAAAAAGACCGGTAACCTGGCCAGCCCTTCTTTGTCCAGAAGCGCTGGCCGGGTCTGCTGATTAATCAGAAACAACCATTAATCCACGTTATCTCTCGAATCATTGATAGCTGAAAGGGATTTAAATTCTACTTCCGGTCGAGTACTCACATACCCGTAATAGGTTTTAACCGCTTCGGATTTTCCGGGATACGGCTGTTCATGGGCGACGGTTTTCAAGCTCAGGCCCATGCTGCTGTGGAACGTTCCGCTGGCCTGAGCAGTTACCCCGCCGCCCTGTACGATGTAGCCGGAAGTGCTGATGATGTTATGTTGAATACACTCGGAGAAAACCTGCTGAACCGGGATGAACCACAAATAATGGTAATCACCGTTATTGTTGATTGCCACTTTATTATTGAACCAGATGGCAACATACCCTTGCAGCCAGACATTACCGACCCACTGGGTATTTAGCTCGGTGAAACTCAAGTCAACTTCACCCCAACCGTGGGTGTGGGGAGAAATTGGCACTTTGGTCGACGCACCATAATTAGAGGCTTTGGACTCGCTCGCGCCCTGCGTGGAAGACAGGGTCATTTCAACGGTACTGCTTGTTTCCGCGCCACCCACAAGTGGAATGCCCGCATTGGCTTTAACCGTGACGCCGACTTTGAGTTGTTCCGTTACGCTCCAGGTGAAAGTATCCGTCAACCCTTGTTGCAAGCTCACCACATGTTCAATGACCTGACCGCCGTCATTGACAGTGTCGTATTTGCCTAATAGAGCGCTACCACCATCTTTTTGTGCAAAACTTGAGTACACCAGATCTTTCGGCGGCGTCACATTGGTTTGATACTGCATGTAGTTTTTGGTGTCTTTGTTACGGGCATATTGTGTGCTTTCAGTAAACCAGCAGGTTGTTCCGTATTGAGCAGTTTTCCAGCGCCCCCAAGCGTTCGTGATCGTGTCGATATCATTCATGATAGTTTTCTCCATTATTTTAGGCAGATTCTTTACCGTACCTGGCTGCGCATCAACGGCAGCCACGATCAGGGTGGTTGAAAAAAAAGCCCTATGACTACTAATGTTGATAGTTTTTCAACGCATTCATGTGCTACGCGACTTTGCCGCTGAGTAAGACTTGCGCCTGTCTGGTTGAAAACTCTGCAACCTCTAGCTAGCCTGACGGTTCGCCCCTGATACCGAATCAAGGATAGATATGGTCGTGGCTAAACATAACGTTGATTATCGACAAGCATTTGACTACACACGAGTTTCATTTGCGGGTACGTTTCAAAAGGAACTGACAAGAAGGATCCTGCTAAAGACAAACTGCAGCCATTACGCAATTTTCTACAAGGCGGCAGTCCCTGTATCACTTCCGAAAGTCTATCTCACTGACAATTTTGACTTTTCCTGCCGGGTTATCTACGACCAGGAAAAAATCTGGATGATGGATCCGGTTCTGGATATAGCCAGTGACGTAGAAATACATCACTGGAGCAACGGGCTGCCCCTGTCGTCACCGAGCATTGTCACAGTGGTAAAAACGTCCGTAGCCAATCGCCTGGCAGATGCTTCGACTTTAATTTATCCCATGCGTAACGGCAGCGTGGCGTCACTGACTCTGATTTGGGCGAACAAAAGCCGACCTGACATTGACTTCAATGAAACCTACGAAACATTGTTTTCGGAATCACGCATGGTCGCCAAAAAAATAAGTCATCTGTCGAAATGCAGCCAATCCGCTGCAAGTAGTCAATTAAATACGCGTGAAGTACGCATCATGCGACTGCTTGCTGATGGCCTGACGTCCAAGCAGGTGGCCGACACCATCAATGTCACGCGTGCGACGGTATACTTTCATGTCAAACAGTTCACCCGAAAGATGAATTCGTCAACACGATCAGAAGCCATTATCAAAGCTGCGTTGCTTAGAATGATATAAGGCAAATTATTTGCCGGATAAAAAACCCGAATCATCAAAGCAAGCTCTTAGACCGAGTGGCCCCACGAATCCCCGTCGAATTGGATCTTTCCTTGACCGTTCCCCGCCCTAAACTGGCCGCACGCCCCGGATCGACCAGGAACGAACACCATGCCTGTAAACAAATTCGACTGCCAACCCGCTCTGCACGGAAGCACGCTGACACTCAGAGCGTTGACCGCCAGTGATTTTGAAGCATTGTTTCTAGCCGCCAGTGACCCTCTCATCTGGGCCGACCACCCCGCCAGCGATCGCTATGAACGGCAGGTATTTGAAGCGTACTTCGCGGCACGACTGGCCAGCGCAAAAGCACTCGCCGTCATCGATATCGAGTCGGGGCAGATCGTGGGAACGTCCAGCTACTACACCCCGCCTGATCAACCCGAGAATATCGCCATCGGCTACACCTTTTTGGTGCGGGAAAAATGGGGTGGCGATGCCAATCGTGAGTTGAAGGCACTGATGCTGGAACATGCATTCACGGTCTACGACATCGTTTATTTCCACGTCGGCCCCGCCAACCTTCGCTCGCAAAAAGCGCTGCTGAAAATCGGCGCCGTGCACTTGTATGATGCCGAGCTGAACCTCTCCGGTGCACCTGCCCTGTGCAAGTGCTACGGATTATCCAGAGCGCAGTGGCTGGCGAACCCGCAGGCCCAGCAGCATGGCGTGCACGTGCCCTGATCCCAAGGGGATCGCGAGTAACACCAGCAAGATCGAAAACCAGTCAAAGAGGCTTGGATACTGGCCGAAAATCACCATCGAACTGAAGATCCCAAACAGTGGGATCAACAGTGACAACGGCGCGACACGCGACATCGGGTATTCGCGCAATAGCAGGTTCCATCCCCAATAACTGAAATGTGTCGCAGCGTAGACCTGAAACGCGAGTGAAAACACGGTTATCGCATTGAGCTGCGACGGCAACGCAGTGAACGGAGCCGAACCGTGCAGCAGCCATGTCAGCAGCATGAGCGGGATGGGAGGAAACACGCTGGCCCACACCACAAACGCGAAGATCTCACGCACCTTCGAGACCTTGATCACGACGTTGCCGATGCTCCACGCCAAGGCGCTGCCAATGACCAGTGCCAAACCGGCCATCGAGGCGTCGCCGGGGCGACTCAGTACGATGCCTGTCAGGCCGGATGCGGCCAGCAAAATGCCAAGCCATTGCAGCCGTCCCAGGCGTTCACCGAAAAAAACCACACCCCAGCCCAAGGTAAAAAACGCACTGAACTGGATCAGCAGCGATGCGGTTCCGGGTGACACGCCCCAGGCGATGCCCAGGTTGATCAATGCCCACATGGCCACACCGAAAATCAATCCGTAAGCAGCCAGCCAGCGAAACGCCACGCGTGGACGCTCGACGAAAAACACCCAAGGCAATGCAGCCAACGTGAAACGCAGCGCGGTCAACAACAGCGGGTCGATAGCGGCCAGTCCGAGTTTGGTCACGGGGAAGTTCAATCCCCAGACAGCCGTCACCAGAACGGCGAGTACAAGATGCTTCTTTTGCATGGTCAATCTTTCCCGGCGCCGAGCGGAAGTACCCGGGCGCGGAAAATATGCCGGCAATCGACATGGCCTGCTTTCAGTCACAGGCCAACTTTCATTAGAATCGGGCCATGCGAGAAATCTCCAGCCATCCCTATCAGAACACCCCGCGCGATGCCGTCGTGACCGCCATCGATTACGCGGACGGGACGCTGTTCCCGCTGCACGATCATCAGCGCGGCCAATTTGCCTACGCTGCGAGCGGCGTCATCACGGTTTTTACCGATGACGGCAACTGGGTCGTGCCGCCGCAACGTGGCATCTGGGTTCCTGCGCAACTGCCCCACTCCATGCAAATGCGCGGGCCTGTCACGCTGCACAACACCTATATCCGTAAACAAGCGGCGCAGCGCCTTGGACTGCCGGGGCAATGTCAGGTACTGGACGTGTCGCCGTTGTTACGCCATCTGCTGTTAAAAGCCATCGCTGTGCCCGCACGCTATTCCACTCAAGGGCATGACGGCCATTTGATGGGGTTGCTACTGCATGAAATCGCCAGCATGCCTGCGCTTTCGCTCAACGCGCCGTTACCGGCAGAACCGCGTCTGGCGACGGTGTGCCGCGCATTTGTGCAGCAGCCTTCTTTGGAGGTCGGTATTGATGAAATGGCGCACCGTGCGGGCATGAGTCGACGCACCTTTACCCGACACTTTCGGCTGCACACCGGGATCAGCTTTATCGAATGGCGGCAACAAGCCTGTCTGCTGGCAGCGATTGTCATGCTGGGCAAAGGTCAGTCGGTCACGCAGGTCGCCATGGACTTGGGTTACAGCAGCTCCAGTGCGTTTGCGACGGTGTTCAAGCAAGTGTTGGGGGAAGTGCCAAGTCGCTACTTTTAGAGGCTTTCGTTTTTACACGTCAGCCACGCCCCCCAAAATAAACTGCTGAAGAACCGCGTCGCCTCGCCAAACCCGGCCTCGCGCAACAGCGTTTGAACCGCTGCCTCGGAATGCGGTGGATCGGCACCTTGCAGAATCTTGCCCAGCTTGGCCTTCACCTCCTCCGCACTCGCCCCCTGCTGCCGCCACCGCTGCCCCCACGCTTGCAGCAATAACGGTTGACTGGCATAGGCGTAATGGTTGCCCGCGACAATCAGCGGCGCGCCCGGCTTGAGACGTGCCTGAATCGATTGCAGGATCTGGCGCTTGGGATCGTCACCGTTCAGATGATGGAGCACGCCGATCAATGTTGCTGCGTCGAATGACGCCTCGGCCGGCAAGTCCTCGACATGCCCGAGATGAACCTGCGTGCGATGCAGCAAGTCGTTGGCCTCCAACTGCTGCACGGCGGCTTCCAGCATCGGCGCGGAGGGATCAACCGCAATGAAACGCCACTGCGGTTCCAGCGCCGCCATCGCAATGATTTCCTGTGCCGTACCGCCCGCGCCGACCACCAGTATGTTGGCCGGTCGCGAACCGAGACTGGCCGCCAACATGCAGGCTGCCAGATCGTGACAGGCGTCGTAGCCGGCCAGGGCGATGCGGCTTTGTCGGGCGTATTCGCTGGCGCGAGAGGTGTCGAATTTTTCCGCTGACGTTGGGTTCACGACGAGGCTCCTTGTTGTTTCAGAGGAAACTACGCCGAGAAACCAGATAAGAAAAATTCATTAATTTTATGTCCTGCATTCCTTGCGGGAATAAGGGCGTGTGAACCGTGTGTTGTCAATGCTGAGCGAGCAATGCCTGCAACCCATTGTGCCCCTCAACGATCAGGCTGCGGATCACTGCCTGATAGTGCTCAGCGTCATTCGGCTCTCGAAGATCGAAACTCGCCGACCAACTGATGAGCGTTTTGTCTTGCTCGGTCAAAGCCACCAGTTTCACGCTGGCCACATAATTATCCAGCGGCAAAGGTGCCTCTTCAAAGCGGTAGGACAGCATTAACGCTGAGTCATCAACCGACAACAGACGCTCTCTGACAACCGCCCCATCGGTCAGCGCGAGTGCGCGAATGCAACCCACCCTTTCAGCCCCCCCGCCTTCGATATGGCTGCTCGCAATCGCAGGATGCCAGGCCTGAATCTCGCCAAACTGCCTCACTACGTTCCAGATCTTTTGTGCATCGCCGTCCAGGACAGCGGAAAATTCAACCATCGACATGACATGAATCCTTGAAATTGATGTTCGCCGATCCCGGCAGCAGACTGCCGGGACCGATGGGCACTCAGCCCTCGAACTGGTGATACACCTTGGCGATGACCTTCCAGGCGCCGTCGATTTTGATCAGGGTCAGGTAGTCGTTGTAGTCGGCGCCAATCGCATCCGTTTCCATGTCCACACGCACCACCGCAGTGGTCGGGGTGATCGCCAGCACGTCGAGTCGCGTGCTGATTTCGGGGGCTGCGCCGTTTTCCTCGACGAAATCGAACAGGTTCTTGATCGGCCCGCCGAGCAGTTCCCCGTTGGTGAAACCGTACATCACTGCCTCTTTATGGAAGGCTTGAGCGACGCCTTGCGCGCTGCCAATGCGAAGGCCTTCGACGTATTGATTGGCGGTTGCGATGACAGCGTTGTATTCAGCCGTCGGCACGGCTTTGATGTTCTTGGACATGATTGTTCCTATCGTTGCAGGTGAATGACAAAGTCTGCCGGGAGCCGGGATTGGCACTCGGCAGCGGGAGTAGCCGACGTTCACCAATCCTGGCGCGTCGGCGAAATGATCAGGTCGTTGACGGTGACGTTTTCCGGTTGGTTGAGCGCGTAGATCACGGCACGCGCGATATCGTCGGGCGCGATGGCGATGCGGTTAAGTTCCTGGGCGGCCTTGCGCCCTTGTGGATCGCTGACCTTGTCCGCCCAGCCGGTATTGATGACGCCGGGGCTGACCGTATTGACGCGGATGCCGTGCTGCACGCCCAACTCCTTGCGCATGGACTCGGTCATGGCCTGCACGAAAAATTTGGTGGCGCTGTAAACACCCGCCGCTGGCCCGACCTGGTGACCGGCCACCGAGTCCATGTTGAGGATCTGCCCGGACTTCTGCTCCAGCATCTTTGGCAGCACGGCCGCTGTGGCATTGAGATAGCCTTTGATGTTCACGTCGATCATCTTGTCCCAATCCGCCACGGCCAGATCGACCCAGTTGGAGAACAGCATCAGCCCGGCGTTGTTCACCAGAATGTCGACAGCGCCATAGGTGTCCTGCGCGAATCTGGCGAGCGCCCGGGTTTGATCCGGCCGGGTCACATCAGTGGTAAATGCACACACGTCATGACCGGCTTCACGCAACTCGGCGACGAACGTATTCAGACCCTTTTCGTCCAGCGCGGCGGCGACGACGCGAACGCCGTGTGCCGCCAGCGCACGTGTGGTGGCCGCCCCGATACCGGACGAAGCACCGGTGACGATGGCGACTTTGTTGTGCAGATAATTCATGTTCCGTTCCTCTTTACAGTGAATGCGATTGCGTCCGGGCAGTCATTCAGGTGTTGGCGGTGGGCCAGTCGATGTAGCCTTTGGCGCCTCCGCCGTAGTAACTCTCACGCGGTGCAATGGTCAGTTCGAAACCGTGCCGCAGACGTTCCACCAGATCGGGGTTGGCAATAAACAGGCGACCAAACGCCACCGCGTCGATGCGGCCCTGCGCCCGACGCTCAAGCGCCATCGCCAGGTCGTAATTGTTGTTGCCAATGAACGCGCCTTCGAACTGCGCACTCAACGCGTCCAGATCCACGCCCGCCGGCACGGTGCGCGAAGTGGCCGTGGCGCCTTCGACGAAATGCAGGTAGGCCAGATTGAATCGATTGAGTTGCTGGATCAGGTACCCGTATGTCGCCATGACGTTGCTGTCGGGCGGCGTATTGCCGGCATCGGGCGTTACAGGTGAAAGGCGGATACCGACGCGATCGCTGCCCCATATCGAAACCACCGCTTCAGTCACTTCCAGCGTCAGCCGCGCACGGTTCTCGATGGAGCCGCCGTACCGGTCGGTGCGCTGATTGGTCGAATCGCGCAGAAACTGGTCGAGCAGATAGCTGTTGGCCGAATGCACTTCCACACCGTCGAAACCGGCGCGCTTGGCGTTCTCGGCAGCCAGTTTGTACTGCTCGGTGATTCCCGGAATTTCCGAGGTCTCAAGCGCACGCGGCATCGACACTTCGACAAAACCTTTCTCGGTGTACGTGCTGCCCTCGGCCTTGATGGCCGAGGGAGCCACAGGCGATTCGCCATTGGGCTGCAACTCGACACTGGAGAAACGCCCGACGTGCCATAGCTGGCTGACGATTTTTCCGCCCGCGGCGTGTACGGCATCGGTGACTTTCTTCCACCCGGCGACCTGCTCTTGCGTCCAGATACCCGGAGTCATCGCATAGCCGCGCCCCTGGGCGGAGATGTTCGTCGCTTCGGCGATGATCAGGCCTGCACTGGCGCGCTGGGCGTAATAGGTCGCATGCATTTCATTCGGCACGCCGTCTTCGGCCATGCGGCTGCGGGTCACCGGTGCCATGACAATCCGGTTGGCTAACTGCAGCGCGCCCATAGTCATGGGCGAGAAAAGGTCGGTATCTACAGCGTTATCAATCATCAGAACTCCAAATCAATAGACCGGTCGTCTAGTAAAAAGACCCAAAAAAACGCCCCTGTGCCAGCGGGCGTGCACTCGTTAAAAGTGCGATTCAAAAGCGAATGTCCGCGAAAAACTCACACTTCGGCTGCGGTACGAGCACGTGAGGGTTCAAGCGCAGCCTTTTCCCACTTGGCAATCACCAGCGGTGCGATGGCATTGCCCAATACATTCAGCGTGGTCGTGCCGCTGTCGATGATCCTGAAAATACCTGCGATCAACGCCACACCCTCTAAAGGAAGACCGGCTGAAGCCAACGTTGCGGAGAGGATGATGATGGCAAACCCGGGCACCCCCGCCGCGCCTTTCGAGGTCAGCACCATCGTCACCACCAGCAGGATCTGCTGCGACAGCGACAGGTCGATGCCATAGAGTTGCGCCACGAAAATCGTCGCCACGCCGAGGAAAATCGAAGCACCGTCCAGATTGAAGGCATACCCGACCGGCACCACGAAACTGACGATCCGACGCGGTACACCGTAGCTCTCCAACCGAGTCATCAACTGCGGCATGACGGCGGCCGATGCGGCACTCGAGAACGCCAGAATCAATTCACTGCGAAAGTAGCGGATCAATTTGAAAATGTTCTCGCCAATCAAGTAACAGATGCCGCCGAGTATCACCAAGGCGAACACCACCAGCGCCAGGTAAACCACCCCGATCAACTTGAGCAACGGCAAGAGCGAGGCAAACCCAAACGTCGCGACAGTCGCACCGATCATGCCGAAGACACCAATCGGCGCGTAGGCCATAACCATTGATACGACCTTGAACATCGCATCGGAAATGCTTTGGACGAGTGCAATGGCCGCTGCACTTTTTTCTCTCGGCAGCGCATTCAGGGCGAGTCCGAACAGCACGGCGAAGAACAGCACCGAGAGCAATTTCGCCTCCGACATCGCCACCAGAACGTTGTCCGGCACGATGTTCTGCAAGATCACCAGCGCGCCTTTTGACGGCTCCATGTTGATCGATGCCGTACCGTGGGACAGGCCGGAAATATCGGTACCGTTACCCGGTTCGAAGATATTTGCGAAACACAGGCCGACAACAATCGCCAGCGCGGTAATTGCAAAAAAATACCCCAGTGACTTGATGCCCATGCGGCCAAATGACTTGTTATCGCCACCGCCGGCAATGCCCAGAATCATGCAGCAGAACACAATCGGTACCACCACCATCTTCATCATCTTGATAAAGATATCGCCCAAAGGCTTCAGGATCTCCGCGCTGACCCATGTTTGATACTGCGGATGAGTGTTGAAATACCAACCGACGATCACGCCAAGCAACAGCCCGGCAACGATTTGCCACACCAGGGGAATACGTTTCATGTCTAGCCTTTTTGTTGGAAGGAAAGGTCTGCGCTAAGGGCAGTTGCTAGAGTCATGAGCTTCCAGCTCACTTGAGACCAAATGGCACAACCGGGTTGTGCCATGACGGGTGTCACTTGGCGAAGAGCTGGCTCATATCCTTGAAAGCCTTGAATTCCAGAGCGTTGCCGCATGGATCAAAGAGAAACATGGTGGCTTGCTCGCCAACCTGCCCCTGAAAGCGAATGTACGGTTCGATCACAAACTCGGTGCCAAAGGACTTCAGGCGTTCGGCCAAGGCTTCCCACTGTTGCCAGCCCAGAATGATGCCGAAGTGCGGAACCGGAACGTCATGACCGTCGACCGGGTTGCTGTGAACACTTTCCTGGGACGCGGTTTTCGGGTGTTCGTGGATGACCAGTTGGTGGCCATAAAAGTCAAAGTCGACCCACTGAGTACTGGAGCGCCCTTCTTCAAGACCAAAGACTTCACCGTAAAAAGTGCGCGCTGCAGCCAGATCGTAAACAGGGATAGCGAGGTGAAAAGGCGAGAGGCTCATCAGAACTCCGATCATATTGTTGTGGGTTGGCGAACGTTCCTGCCGTCATCGGCGTTTTCGGTTCAGCCGCTGCCGGGGGATGGGAAACATCCTAGGACGGAAAACCAAACATAAAAATCAATATATATTTCTCAGAAACACAATTAATATTTGTGAATGATCAAAGAACTGAAGACACTTATCGCCGTTGCGCGCGAAGGTACTTTCGCTGCTGCCGGCAACAAAATCGGCCTCACGCAGGCCGCCGTCAGCGCACAGATCCAGCGCCTGGAAGCTGAACTCGGCTTCGAGCTTTTCGACAGGAAGGGGCGCTCGGCACACCTCAACAAAATGGGCCAGCAGATCCTCCTGCAGGCGCAAGAACTGCTCAGGCTTTACGACAGCCTCGGTTCGACAACGATGGGACTGCCGCCCAGCGTGCTGGTCAACATTGGCGCGATTGCTTCAGTGCAGCGCTCTTATTTGCCGGACGCGCTGGCTAAGTTTCACCAGCACTGCCCGCAGTGCAGATCTCGGGTCGTGCCGGGTTTGTCGATGGAACTGGTCAACCTGGTGGATGCTGGCGAGATCGACATGGCCGTGATCATCCGTCCGCCCTTTTCACTGCAGAGCGACCTGCGCTGGACGACGCTGGCGCTGGAGCCTTACCGGTTGATCGTGCCGCGTGATATGCCGGGAGATGACTGGACCCAGTTGCTTTCCAGCCAGCCGTTCATTCGATATGACCGATCTTCCTTTGGCGGCAGGCAGGTCGACCGCTTTTTACGGCAGATGCATTTCACGCTGCGTGAGGTCTGCGAACTGGATGAGCTGGAGGCGATTATCAAACTGGTCGAGAACGGTGTCGGCGTGGCATTGGTGCCGCAAACGGCGCCCGACTTTGTTTGGCCTGCCGGTGTCCGGGTGCTCGACCTCGGGCAGCACACCTTCCACCGTGATATCGGGCTGGTGCACCGCTCTCGTCAGACCTTCACCGAACCCGTGCGGATGCTGGCTGAACTGATCAGTGCTCAGGTGAAGATCGGTTATGAGTAAGCCTGATTTATGCCTTGATGTCTTCAGAAAGCCCAATCATTAACCGCATCAATAACAGTCATTGATTCAATGAAGTTCTCTTATCAGGCGCGCGGCGTAAGATCGGCTCCAGACCCAACCACTACCCCACGGAGCACACACTCATGAAACGCCAAGCCCTTCTCAGCATCGCTTTCTCACTGTTCGCCCTCAATGCTTTTGCCGCTGAACCTGCCACCCAGACTGATCCACTGTTCAGCGATGCGGTCGCCGCCGCCACTCAGACCGATCCGCTGTTCAGCGACGCAGTAGCCGCCGCCACCCAGACCGATCCACTGTTCAGCGACGCAGTCGCCGAAGGCGGTTCAGACCGTTTGCTCGAACGCCGCGCCGTCTGAATGCTGCGCTTCAGCGCAGTCACCGAAGAAAGGCCCGACCTCACCCGTCGGGCTTTTTTCGTCTGGAAGCGCTGCGCAGCTGCCATGCTCTGCCGGAAAGTTTTCCTCGCCGATCGGCTCGATCACCTAACCTCATAGACTGTGTGATCCATTCGAGCCGCCGCACCCATGCGCAACACATTGAAGTCGTTGTTTTTTGTCGCATTCATGCTGCTGGTTGGCGGCAGTTCGCCGCTGTGGGCAGCCGATTTGCCGGCGCCGGCCACCACTAACGCCGCCGCGCCGCTGCCGGTGATTTCGCAAAGCGATCTGCAGGCGCTGCAACAACGCCTCGACGGCCTCAAACAACAGATTTCTGCAGCGAACAACTACAACCAGCTCGAAGGTCCACAGGATCGGGTGCAGGCGTTCATTCTGGATGTCGATCGGTTATCGGCGGCGTTGTTGCCGCAGCAGGCGCAACTGGCGGTGCAGTTGGGGGTGTTGGGGGCTGCGCCGGATGCCGATCTGGCGGCTGAGCAGGCAGACATCGTCGCGCAGCGGGCGTCGCTGGCCGAACAAAAGAGCAAGGTCGACGGCACGTTGAAGAGCCTGGCGGCGCTGAAGCAGAGCGCGGCGGATCTGATTACGCAGATCGCCGGTATTCGCCGCACACTGCTTGAAAGTGAGCTGACGCTGGGCACTGACAGCGTGTTGAGCCCGAGTTTCTGGTCGCCGCTGGTGAGTCCGAGTGACGACGACCGTCAGCGTTTACGCTTTTTCGTCGCCCAGGTGCGCGATACCTGGGCCACCGTGTGGGCACCAGGGGAACGTTTTTACACCAGTGTGTTGATGGCGTTGGCGCTGATCATCTGGACATTTGGGCGCAGGCTGGCCGAACGCGGTCTGACCTGGGTGTGCATTCACCGCATGCCCGAGGGCCGCCTGCGTCGCAGTGCATTGGCATTCGCCTCGGCGCTGGCAACCATCGCTACCACCGGCATTGCCTTGCAATTGTTGTTCTACGCCTGCACCCGCCATCAACCCTTGCCGCCAGTGCTGGAAACCTTCTCCGAAGAGTTCGAGAAGGTCGTGTATGCCTGCGTGCTGCTCACCGGGTTGAGCCGCGCGTTGCTGTCGACCGAACACCCCTCGTGGCGCCTGCCGGCAATTGCCGATCAGGTGGCGCTGGCGCTCAGGCCCTACCCGCGTATTTTGTCCTGCACGTTATTGGTGCTGGTGACGCTGGTGCAGGTCAGCAATGCCACGGGCATGAGCAGCCAGATTGTGATTGCCGGGCGCGGGGTCATTTCAATCGTCGTGCTGGCGATCGTGACGGTCCTGCTGCTGCGCGTCGGCAAGGTGCGCAAGGCACTGGTCGCGGCCAATGATGCGGCGGCGGCCAACAGTACGTTCGCCGGGGTGATTTACACCATTGCCAGCCTCTCGATGTTCGTCTCGGCGATCGCTTTGCTCACCGGGTATGTGTCGCTGGCGCGGTTCATCAGTTATGAGCTGGTGTGGGCGTACATTGTCTTGTCGGGTTTCTACCTGCTGATTCAACTGGTCAAGGACGCCTGTGAGCATGTGTTTTCACCCCGACATGCGAGCGGCAAGGCGCTCAAACAGCTGCTCGGCATTGGTGATCGACGACTTGGTCAGATCGAGATTCTGCTGTCGGGTTTCAGTCGGGCAGCGCTGCTGTTGCTGGCGGTCATCGCCCTGTTTGTCGGCGGCATCGGCACGACGCTCGGGCAACTGACGAGCAACATCATGGCGATCCTCGGCGGCGCCGGGCTGCGCAAACTGAACATCGTCCCCGGCCACCTGCTCAATGCCGTCCTCGCACTGATGATCGGCATCTGGCTGATCCGCGCCCTGCGCCGTTGGCTCGACAACGAGTTCCTGCCTAAAACCGACATGGACCCGGGCATGTGTGCCTCGCTGAGCACGCTGTTTTCCAACATCGGTTACGCCTTCGTGATTCTGCTGACGTTGTCGTCGCTGGGGGTGCAGTGGACCAATCTGGCGTGGATTGTCAGTGCGCTGTCGGTGGGTATCGGTTTCGGCCTGCAGGAAATCGTGAAGAACTTCGTCTCCGGCCTGATTCTGTTGACTGAGCGGCCGGTGAAAGTCGGCGACTTGATCAGCATCAGTGGCGTCGAAGGCGACATCCGCCGCATCAACGTGCGCGCCACGGAAATCCAGCTCAGCGACCGCTCGATCGTCATCGTGCCCAACTCGCAACTGATCTCGCAGAACCTGCGCAACGTGACGTTGGGCGGCAGCGCCCAAGGCGTGGCGGGGCTGGAACTGGTGTTCCCGCTGGACATCGATCCTGAAGAGGTCAAAGACCTGTTGCTCAACACTTATCGCGAGAACGAAACCATCCTCGATAAACCCGCACCTTTCGTGCGTTTCAGCAAGTTGTCGCCGGACGGGATTACCTTGTCGGTCACCGGATATGTAGGCAGCCCGAGGATTGTCGGGGTGACCAAAAGTGACTTGTTGTTTGAAATTCTCAAGCGCCTCGGAGCGGCCGGAATCGCATTGGCGAAACCGCCGGGAACGACGTAAGCGGGTTATTCCCGAAGCGCCTAAATGCCTGCCTTTTAGGTCTTTATTGGCGGTCAGACAGCAACCTTATACTCGAGCGGTTTACTCATCGTTCAATAAGGATGTTCCATGCCTCGACGTCTTCTACTGGCGGCGCTGTTCGTCGCCGTCGCCGGTTGTGCCAGCCCTCCTCCTGCCTCCGTTCACACCCATGATCCCGCCAGTTCGACCCTGCAAGGCGATGCTTCGCGGCCGGCGCAGGCGCAGTGGATTCGCACCGAGTTGTACTTCTCCGTGGGCTCGATTGATGGAAAGGAAGGTGCGGTCAGCCCGGCGCGCTGGCGCGAGTTTCTTGATCAGGAAGTCACGTCGCGCTTTCCCGATGGTTTCAGTGTGTTGGATGCTTATGGGCAGTGGCGGGACAAGGGCGCGAAAGAGCCTGAGCGCTTGAGCACCAAGGTGATTGTGATCTTGCATGAGAACAGTGCGAAGAATGGGGCCAGCATCGAAGCGATTCGACTGGCTTACAAGCGTATTACCGGGGATCTGTCGGTGCTGCGGTTGTCGCAGCCGGCGGAGGTGTCCTTCTAGAATCAGAAGCCCCTCACCCTAGCCCTCTCCCCGAGGGAGAGGGAACTGATTGGGGGATATTGGAGAAGTACGCCGACCTGAACGTGGCTCACTGAATCCATAATCGACCTCGACCTGTGCTTGCCTCACTGAATCCATAATCGACTCGGTCTTTCAGGTCGATGTATCACCCAAGACACCTCGGTCGGCCCCCTCTCCCTCTGGGAGAGGGCTGGGGTGAGGGTCCGCTTTCAAACGACTTAATCCAGCCAAAAGCACAGCCCCCACCAGCAACACCCCAATCCCGAAAAACGCCCCAACCCCCACCACCGTCACGCTGGAATACAGCATGTACAGGCACAACCCGAAAAACAGCAGCGGCAACAGCGGATACAACGGCACCTTCACCGGCCTCGGCACCTCGGGGAAACGCCGTCGCAGAATGATCAGCGCCACACTGCTCAAGCTCAAGAACAGCCAATACACCGGGGTCAGGTATTCGACCATGGTGTTGAAGCCACTCTGGGTAAAACTGCCGAACAGCACTAGCAACAACGCCACCGCGCCTTCTGCCAGCAACGCTTTGCGCGGTACACCGTCGCGGTCGTCCCAGTCGCCGAAACTGCGCAGTGGCGGCACATCGCGCGCAGCAGCGTAGGTGGTGCGCACGCCGACCAGCAGGGTCGAGTTGATGGTCGCAATCGCGGCAATGCCGACCATCAGCAAAATCAGCATGACACCCGGTGCACCGAAGGCCCGGTTCAACAACTCAACCGCTGGTGCATTGCTGGCGGCCAGTCCAGCGAATCCCAAGCCCTGAACGAACGCCCAGTTGAGCGCCAGATAGATCGCCATCAACACGCTCAGCGCACCGAGCATGGCGATGAAAATCCCCCGCCGGCCATCACGCACTTCCGCCGACAACGTCGCCGCATCGCTCCAGCCGCCGAACGCCAGAAAGACGAAAATCATCGCCGCCGAAAACCCGGCCATCCCGGTGTTTTCCGCGACGGGCGAGAAATCCGGCGCAGGCGCTTCGATGCCTTGCCAGGCCAAAAACACGCCGGCACTGGCAATGCTCAAAAAACCCAGTGCCAACAGCCCCACCAACAAGGTCTGGGTCATAAAACCAATGTGCTTGCCAGTGAGGTTGAGCAGCACCAGCGCCGTAATCACCGCCCCGGCAAACAGCCCCGAACCGTACTGCCCCAATGGCACCACCGCATTGACGTAATCGGCAAACATGAACGCCGAAGGCTATCCACCCGGTGTGCATCACCGAAAACCGCGACCAGGCGAACAGCAATCCCATGCGTTCGCCGTACGCAGTGCGCAGAAAGTGATAGTCGCCGCCCGGGTGCGGAAACGCTGTGGCCATCTCGGCAAAACACAGCGCGCCCATCATCGATGCGACACCGCCCAGCACCCACACCAGGTAGAAATGCTCCGGCCCAACGTTGAGGGCCACGGTCGGCGCGGTTTTCAGGATATCGGTGGTGATCACCATGCCCAGCGTGATCAACAACGCCTGAAACACCGGCAGATGCCGCCCCGGCCCCGCGTCAGAAACCATAGGTAGCGCGGGCGTAGTAATAGGCGCCGTTGGTGCCGATGGGCGAGAGCACGTCGTACGGCAGATTGCCGCCGTAGTTGATCGCCGAGCCGGAACGTTCCGGGTAGTTGTCGGTGAGGTTGTTGCCGCCCACGGCAAGGTTAAATTTCGGGGTGAATTTGTAAGCCACCTCGGCGTCCAGTTGCCACACCGCGCCGTAGGTTTGCTCTGGTTGCGAGTCGCCGAAATCGAACACACGGGTGGTCTCGCCCTGGCGCGTCAATCGCCCGAGCAGGCCCCAGTGTTCGCTGGCCCAGTTGGCGGAAAAGATGAAGCGATCCTTCGGCGCTGCATCGGTCAGGGTGTTGGTTTCCTCGACGCCAACCAGGGCGTCATTGCCGATACCCAGGGCCGTCAGTTGCGACGGCGTGCCTTTGGTGCTGGTGACTTTGGTGTGGTTGTAGGTATACGCGGTGGTCAGGCCCAGTTGCCCTTCGTAGAACGGCTGATGGTAGTTGAGCACCAGTTCGGCGCCGTGGGTGCTGGTGTCCGCAGCGTTGGTGAAGAAGTTGACGTCGTGCACGCCAGCAACGCCGAAGTTGTCATTGATGTAGTTTTCCAGGGCATCGCTGCCAATGCGTTGCGACAGGGTGATGCGGTCTTTGACGTCAATGCGGAACACGTCCAGCGAGGCGTCGAAGCGCTCGTTCAACTGGAAAGTCAGGCCGAGGCTGAAGTTCTTCGAGGTTTCCGGATCGAGCTTCTCGGCGCCGAGTGCACGGGCGATCGGATCGTTGACCGAGAGCACGCGGATGTCAGTCAGCGTGCCGCCATCGCCAAAGTTGCTGGTGGTGTTCTGAAAGCCGCTTTGGGCCAGCGACGGCGCGCGGAAGTTATTCGAGACCGCACCGCGCAGGGCCCATTGCTCGGTGAGTTTGTAGCGACCACTGAGCTTGCCGGTCAGTTTGCTGCCGGCATCGTCGTAATGCTCCCAGCGGGTGGCGGCGTCGACGAAGAAGCGGTCGGTGAGATCACCGGACAGCTCGGCATAAGTACCGAACACGTTGCGATCCAGATCCGACTCTTCGCTCGGGCGCAGGCCATTGGCGCCGTCGGCACCGGAGCCGATGTAGGAGGCCTCGTCACCGGCGTAGGTCAGGTAGTTTTCGTAGCGGTATTCACCGCCGACCGCCAGTACGAACGAGCGCTCGCCGAGGCGCAATTCGCGGCTGAAATCGAGGTTGGTGGTGGTCTGGCGCAGCTCGTAATCGCCGGTGTCGAACTTCGTGGGTGAGTCTTCGCCGAGGCTGGCGTTAAGCGTGCGCCGGGTCGAGCCATCGAAGCGGTTGCGACCGTGGGTGACGCTGCTGTCGAAGTCCCACTCGTCACCGATCAGGCCTTTGAAACCGGCGGTGGCGGAGACGTCTTTATTGTCGCCGAGCGATTGTGGCAAGTAGCCGTTGGGGTAGAACTGCGGCTGTTCGGACGGGTAGCGATAGAACTCGGCGCCGGTGGTGTGGCGCTGATTGTAGGTGCCGAAGCTGTAGGCTTTGCCGCCGGCCAGCGGCAATTCGCTGTTGAACCAAAGGTTGACGTCCCGCGCGACGCCGTCGCCCATCACATAGTTGCGCTGGCCGGGGCTGTCGGCAAAACCGTCGAAACCGGCGCGGTTGGTCGGATTGCGATCCTTGTATTCGGTGCCGCCACGGATAAACCCGCCCTCTTCGCCCAGGCGCGTACCGATCTTCGCGGTGGTGACGCTGTTCTGGCCGTCGGTGGTGGTCTTGTCGATGGCGTCTTGATGCGTGTGATAGGCGCCATAGCTGGTGGACACTTCGCCGCCCTCGGGCGCGTCGTCGAGAATGATGTTGATGACCCCGGCGATCGCATCGGAGCCGTACTGCGCACCGGCGCCGTCACGCAGCACTTCGATGCGTTTGATCGCGCTGATCGGGATCGAGTTGAAGTCCACCGGTGCTGTCCCGCGACCAATCTTCGAGGAGTCGTTGACCACCGCTGACGTGTGGCGGCGCTTGCCGTTGACCAGCACCAACACCTGATCCGGGCTCATGCCACGCAGTTGCGCCGCGCGCACGTGGTCGGCGCCACCGGAGTTGGATTGGCGCGGCAGGCTGAAGGACGGCAATAACGTCTGCAACGCCGCGCCCAATTCACCGTCAGCGCCGCCGGCGGATTTGAGGTCTTCGGCGGTGAGCACGTCGACCGGCACCGGCGAATCGAGCACGGTGCGCGAAGTGCCGCGAGTGCCGGTGACCAACACGGTGCCGAGTCGGGATTCGCTGTCGGCGCTGACGGAGGTTTCTTCGGCGTTGGCCGGAAGTTGCCAAATGGCGGACACGACGGCAGCCGCCAGTAATGAACGGGAACGGTAATGCATATAACAGCTCCTTGAATCGCAGTTAATATCCGGCCGTTACCGACAATAAAGTTCGGCAAGCAATGCGCGGCAATGTCTGCTGTAGTTTTGGATTTCTGGAAGGCAGTGAAGGCTTTTTTACGGCGAGTTGCAGTTTCCCCAGCGTGAGTCGTTTCCCCTTGAAGCCCGATGCTAGACGAGCTGCCACAGGTCGTAAAAGAACCAATAACGCTTAGGTTAGATCGCTCTAAAGGAGTGTTCTTAGTTCAGCACAAGTGTTGCTGAGCCAACACTTAAACCAACTAACAAACTACTAAATCAACTGTAAACACGATTCCTGTGGGAGCTGGCTTGCCAGCGATGACGGTGTATCAGCCAACAAAGATATCGACTGACAGGACCTCATCGCTGGCAAGCCAGCTCCCACAGGATACGAGGCTTAATCGAACTCTTTTGCCAGCCAGGCATCCTCGGCAATATCCAGTTCATCACCACTGAATCGCTGCTCGGCAAACGGATCAGCGTGCAGATGAAAGCCGTTCTGCTCCCAGAACCCCGGGTGTTCCTGCTCAACGAATTCAAGCCCGCGCAACCACTTCGCGCTCTTCCAGAAATACCGCCCC
This sequence comes from Pseudomonas sp. NPDC085632, assembly GCF_044541255.1. Classification (NCBI taxonomy): domain Bacteria; kingdom Pseudomonadati; phylum Pseudomonadota; class Gammaproteobacteria; order Pseudomonadales; family Pseudomonadaceae; genus Pseudomonas; species Pseudomonas sp. NPDC085632. The sequence continues at coordinate 186,756 of NZ_JBITSX010000003.1, forward strand.
GCCACCACCAGCCGCAGTGGCCAGCCATGTTGCGCGGTCAGCGGCTGACCGGCGTAATGAGTGGCCAGCAGACTGTCAGGGTGCAGCAAATCCCCAAGTCGCAAGTTGGTCTGGTAATCGTGGTCGGCATGGGCCATGACGAAAGCCGAAGTTGGCTGAATATCGAACGCCTGCAACAGATCCTGCAGATGCACCCCGCTCCACTCGGTGTCGAACTTCGACCAGCGTGTCACGCAATGGATGTCACAGCGCAGTTGTCGTTGCGGCAGTGCCTGCAGGTCGGCGTAACGTAATTCGATCGGCCGTGCGAGCGTGCCGGACAGGCGCAGTGACCAATCGGCGAGGTTGTATTGCGGTATTTCGCCTTCGTGCAGGATCGGAAATCGCTCTGTCAGCACCTGGCCTGGGGGCAGTCGCTCACCGAACGCCGGATCGACTTTCGGCGAACGGCTTTTGCGTAAGCGCGACGCTTTGTTGTGCATGGCAGCTCCAGAATTCTACGTGGCACCTCGTCCGTGTGGGAGCTGGCTTGCCAGCGATGAGGTCATTCCAGTCAATATCTCTGCTGACAGACACTCCGCCATCGCTGCGATGCGGCGACCCGACAAGCCAGCTCCCACAGGTTCCTTTGTTGGATTTGATGATTCAGTTAGCCACCGGAATCCACGACGCCCGCGCGACATTCGCGGTATCACCGAAGCTCGGAAGTTTCTGCGCCAGGTCGCGAACGTTCTTCACATCCAGATCCAGCAACTGTTGACGGGTAATCAGCGTCGGTGGCACCAGCACCTGATGCCCCGGATTTTCACCGGCAATCAACATCGCCAGACTGCGCACGCTGATCGCCCCCGCCACTTGCGGATTGACCGCGGCCGTTGCCGCCCAGGCGCTGTCCGGTTCTTTCATGATCTGAATATCGGCGGTGGAAATATCGGCGCTGTAGATCTTCACCTTGCTCGTCAGCCCCGCTTCATCCACGGCGATTTTCGCGCCTTTGGCGAACTCATCGAACGGCGCGAAAATCACGCTGATGCCAGGGTTTGCCCGAAGCACAGCACTGGCCTGATCGGCGACCGAGTTGGCGATCGGTGGATTCAGCGTGCCAAAGCGGGCCTTTTCGACAATCCCCGGATTGGCTTTCTTCACCTGACTCCAGATCTCGTCACGCCGCTCCATCGGCGTAAAACCGCTGATGTACACATAGCCGGCATCGAACTTCGTGCCGTTATCCTTCACGGCTTGATCAAGGGCCAGACGTGCCAGCGCATGGTGATCCTGCTCGACCTGAGTCACTTGCGGCGTGTTCAGATCGACGTCGAAAGCGACGACTTTGATGCCTTTGGCAATGGCCCGGTCAATCGGTGCTTTCAGCGTTTCCGCCAAGCCGAGCTGGACAATGATGCCGTCGACGCCCAGATCGATCGCCTGATCGATCATCTCGCCCTGACTCGCTGCCTGCTGCCGGGCATCGAATACGCGCAGATGGGCGCCGAGGGCTTCGGTCTGTTTTTCGACGCCGCGCAAATACGCCTCGGGGAAATCCCCGGAAAACAAATACCCCACCAGCGCGATCTGTACCTGTCCTTTGTCGAACGGCGCTGGCGCACCGGGCAAGGCGCTGGCCTGAGCGCTCAGCGCCATTGCCGAAAATAACGCCCCGGCGAAGCAGTGACGGGCGAACTGGGTGATTGAACCGTGCATACAACATCCTTGAATGAAGTGGCTCAACGCGCCCGATGCGCGAGGCCGAACGTGAACATCAGGGCCAGCACCAACACCAGTCCCTTGACGAAATCCTGCGCGTAATACGGTGCGTTGAGCATGGTCAGACCGTTGAGCAGCGCCGCCACCAGCAGCGCCCCGACCAGGGTGCCAAAGGCGTTGGGTTTTTTCGCGCCGAGTACGGCAAAACCGATCAGCGCCGCGCCGAGAGCATCCAGCACCAGACCGTTGCCCGAACTGACGTCACCACGGCCCAAGCGCGCCGCAAGCAACAATCCGCCCAGCGATGCGAGCAACGCCGAAAGCACGTAAGCCAATAACTTGAAGCGCTGCACCGGCGCGCCGGCCAGTCGCGCCGCTTGTTCGTTGCCGCCGATGGCATAGAACAGCCGACCAATGCGCGTGCGTTCGAGAAACAGCCACACCGCCATCGCGATCACCGCCGTGATCAACACCGGAATCGGCACCACCTCCCACAATCGCCCACGCCCTAGTGCGAGAAACGCAGCACTGAACGTACCTTCGGTTTCCTCACCGCTGGGCAGGGTCATGCCGACTGCAATCGAACGCCCGCCCGTGGGAATCAACTGCACGCCGATCACCAGAAACATGCTCCCTAGCGTCGCAAGAATGTCCGGCACCCGTAATTTGACGATCAGCCAGCCGTTGAGCAGGCCGACCAGCGCCCCACCCGCCAGACTGATCAACACCGCCGGCACCGCGCCCCAGCCGAGCACGACCATCACGTAACTGGCGATCATCAGGCTCATCGCCGCCACCGCGCCAATCGAAAGATCGAGGCCGCCGACGGCCATGGTCAGCGTCACGCCCAGCGCCAGCAGCGCGACAATCGACACCGATTGCAGGATGCTGAACAGGTTGCCGACGCGCAGGAATGCCGGCTCGGCAACGCTGAAAAACACCACAATCAGCGCCAGCAGCCACAGCAGGCCGTAGCGGATCAATACGTGCAGCAGACGTTCGGCGCGTGCCGGCTCGGTCGATAACAGTGAACTTGAATCAGGCACTCGCTCTGCTCCTTGGCGTGGCTTGAGGGGAATGTTCGGTCACGTCGCTGCCGGCCAGTGCGGCCACCAGATCAGCACGATTGAGGCCGGCGCGCGGGTACTCGGCAACCACGGCGTGATCGCGCACCAGCAGGATACGGTCGGCGATTTCCAGGGCTTCATCGACGTCGGCGCAAATCACCAGCGTCGCGCGGCCCTTGGCGCTGTCGCGCAGCCGTTGGCCGATGTCGCGGCGGGCACGCACATCGACGCCTTGAAAGGGTTCATCGAGGATCAATACCCGCCCTTCGCCGAGGAGCCAGCGGCCGAGCACGACTTTCTGTTGATTGCCGCCCGACAGCGCGGTCATTGGTTCATCGATGCCGGCAGTCTTGATCCCGAGCGCTGCTACTTGCGCCTTGACCGCTGCTGCTTCAGCGCGGTTGCGGATGAAACCGCCGCGGGTAAAGCGTTCAAGAAACGGCAAAGTCAGGGTGCGACGCAAAGAGAAATCAGGTACCAGCGACTGACTGGCGCGATCTTCGGCCGCGAAGAAAACCCCGCTTTGAATAGCTTGGCGCGGTGAGTCTGCATGCCAGTTAGCGTTATCCAGTTGCACGCGGCCCGAGGTGGCTTTACGCAGGCCGAACAGCACCTCGGCGATTTCACTTTTGCCGGCGCCCAACAGCCCGGTGAGCACCACCACTTCGTTTTCGTGCAGGGTCAAATCGAACGCAGCGGATCGCGGCAGGATTTGCATGGCGTTGAGCTTCAACACCTCGCGCCCGGCCACGCACGGCTGGTAAACATGCTCGGCCAGCGCCTGCCCGAGCATGGCGCTCACCGCGTCGGGTAATTGCCGTGCCGTGAACTCGCCCGCGAACTGGCCATCGCGCAGAACGATGGCGCGATCCGCCAAGCGCTGCAGGTCGGAGAGTCGATGGGAGATGTACAGAATCGCCACCCCGCGACTGCGCAAGGTGTCGATCAAACCAAACAAGCGCTGCGTCTCGGCATCGGAAAGCGCTGCCGTCGGCTCATCCAGAATCAGCAGGCGCGGCTGCAAGGCCAAGGCCCGAGCAAGCACCACCAATTGCCGTTCGGCCTGACCGAGATGTTCGATCGGCTGCTCCAGCGGCAATGTCAAACCCAGCCCCGCGGCGATGCTCGCGGCGCGTTCCAGCAGGCGTTTGCGATTGAGCCAGAAGTCCGCGTCCGGTTTGCACAGTTCATCGAGCAGGAGGTTTTCCGCAACGCTCAAACCCGGTGCGATGCCCTCGTTGATCTGCTGGTGTACCGCGACAATGCCCAAGCGCCGCGCCGACAGCGGCGAACTGAAATGCCGTGGCGCGCCCTCCAGCCAGATCTCGCCAGCGTCGGCGGTCTGGCTGCCCGCCAGGATCTTCACCAGGGTCGACTTGCCCGCGCCATTGGCACCGAGCAGCGCCACCACTTCGGCGGGATGGATGTCCAGGCTGACGGCATCCAGCGCCCGACTCGCACCAAATATCTTGCTCAACTCACGCACACGAATCAGTGGCTCGCGAACTACAGCGACCGGCACACTCATACAATTCCTTAGCGGCGATGCGCCAGCGAACGAACCAATCGATCGCCCAGGCTTTGCACGCCCTGAACGAGGATCACCAACACCACCACCGTGGCGACCATCACTTCATTGTTGAAACGCTGATAACCATAACGAATCGCCAGATCACCGAGTCCACCGCCGCCAATCACTCCAGCCATCGAGGAAAACCCGATCAGCATCACCAGCGTCAGCGTGATACCCGCAAGCAATGCCGGCAGCGCTTCGGGCAACAGCACTTTGAAGATCACATGACCGATGTCACCGCCCATGGCGAGGATGGCTTCGATGCGGCCCTTGTCGACTTCGTCGAGGGCGTTTTCGACAATGCGCGCGAAGAATGGAAACGCGCCGAGGGTGATCGGCACCACAGCGGCGGTGCTGCCCAGCGTTGTGCCGACCACCAGCCGCGTCAGTGGAATCAGGGCGATCAACATCACCACGAACGGCAGTGAACGGCCAAGGTTGACCACGCCACCCAGCGCCGCATTGAAGCGTGGCATCGGCAACAGTCCGTCGCGACGACTGATGAACAACAACACGCCCAGCGGCAATCCGATCAGCAGCGTGAACAGCCCCGCAAGCAGGACCATGTACAGGGTTTCACCGGTGGCATTGAACACCAGTTGCAGGATTTCATCCCAGTTGACCGTGCGGTTCATAAGTGCGCCGCCCGTACGCCGTATTGCTTGAGAAAACTAAGGCCCGGTGCATCGTGACCCAACGGCAATCCGCAGGTCGGTCGCAGTGAGGCGCCCAGTTGCGATTGCGGATCGGCCAGCAGCCGTGGCACCGGCCCGGCTTCGACCAGACGTCCGTTGACCATGAACGCGGCGTGGTCGCAGATCGATTTGACCACGTCCAGTTCGTGGGTAATCAACACGACGGTCACGCCCAGTTGCCGATTGATGTCGCGCAGCAGTTCGAGGATCGACGCGGTGGTTTCCGGGTCGAGTGCACTGGTGGCTTCGTCCGAGAGCAGGTACGCCGGCTCTGCGGCGAGGGCGCGGGCAATGCCGACGCGCTGTTTCTGCCCGCCGGACAATTGCGAGGGAAAGGCCTGCGCCTTGTCACTCAAACCGACCAGTTCCAGTAATTCGCGAACCCGCACATGGCGCCACGGCTTGCCGACATTGGCGATCTCCAGCGGCACCGCGATGTTGTCGAAAACGGTGCGCGAATGCAGCAGGTTGAAGCCCTGGAAGATCATGCCGATGCGCTGGCGTTGTTTGCGCAAGTCCCTGTCGGACAGCGTCAGCAGATCCACACCGTCAATCAGGATCCGGCCGCTGTCCGGTCGTTCGAGCAGATTGAGGCAGCGCAGCAGCGTCGACTTGCCCGCCCCGCTACGCCCGAGAATCCCGTAGACCGCGCCGTCGGGAATGCTCAGCGAGACTTGATCAAGCGCCGGTTGCGTGGCCGACGGGTAGGTCTTGCTCAACTGCTCGACGGCGATCATGGTTTGCCGCCCGCCACTGGAATCACCGAACCGGCGAAGTTGTCGGTGATGTACTTGGCGACCTCGGGCGACGTCAGGTCCTTGGCCAGTTGCGCGATACGCGGGTCGTGCGCAAGCTTCGGCGTGGTCACCAGAATGTTCGCGTAAGGATTGTGCTCGGCTTTCTCCAGGCCCAAGGCATCCTTGGCCGGCACCAGGCCGGCGTCGAGCGCGTAGTTACCGTTGATCACCGCCAAATCGACGTCGTCGAGCGAGCGCGGAATTTGCGGCGATTCGATTTCGAGGATTTTCAGCTGTTTTGGATTTTCGGCGATGTCCTTGGGCGTTGCCTGATCGGCCGCCGGATCGTTGAAGCCGGGTTTGAGTTTGATCAGACCGTTGTCCTGCAACAGGTACAGCGCGCGGCTCAGGTTGGTGACGTTGTTGGGCACGGCGACGGTGCCTTTTACCGGCACATCAGCGAAGCTTTTATGGCGATGCGAGTAGATGCCCAAGGGTTCGATATGCACCGTGGCGGCCACCGCGAGTTTTTCGCCGAGGGCCTGTTCCTGAGATTTCAGGTACGGCAGGTGCTGAAAGTAATTGGCGTCGACATCGCCGTGTACCAACAGCTCGTTGGAGTTCACCCCGTTGGGGATCTCGATGACTTTGAGGTTCAGTTGCGGATCGATTTTCTGGATGTACGCAAGAATCTGCGCGTGGGGCACCGGGTCGGCGGCGACGCGCAGCGGCTCCAGCGCCTGCGCACCAAACGATGTCACCAGCACGCCGAGCACGGCCAGGGTCAAACCAGCTTTCTTGATCATGTGCGGAGTCCTTGAGCGAGTGATGAGTCAGGCGGATTGACGAACGGGCGGTGGCGGCAGCAGCGCATCGGCGTAGTAGCGCTGGGCGACATCGGGATGCGAGCGCAGACGCCCCTTGAGGTAGTTCCAGCCGACATCGCGAAACAGCGGATTGAGCGGATCACTCGCCGGCCCGCGCGCCTCGCGCAACAGTGCGGTGGGCAACGGATACAGCGGCACCACGGCGTCCAGTTGCGCGCCGAGGAAGAACGCGACAGACAGGCGTTCGCTACCCGCCGGTGGCGAAACCACGCGATGCACCGTAGCGCGCAGATAACCGTTGCTGGCCAGCTCGAGCAGTTCGCCGATGTTCACCACCAGGGTGTTCTCGCGCGGCAACGCATCGATCCAGCGCCCCTCTTCGATTTCGACCTGCAGACCGGCCTGTTGGTCTTGCAGCAGGAAGCTGAGGAAACCGGAATCCTTGTGCGCGCCGACGCCCTGGTGGCTCGACTCGCTGGACTGGCCGGGATAGCGCATCAGTTTGATGTGTTCGTTGGGTTTGTCGCCGTACAGCTGATCAAACGCATCGGCGCGCAGCGACAACGCCTGAGCGAACGCACGCAGCAGGCGCAACGACATGTGCGTCATCGCCTCTTGCCACTCGAGCAGCAAGGGCTTCAGTTCAGGCAGTGCCGCCGGCCATTGGTTGGGGCCTTGCAACCGCGCCCAGAACGGGCTGTCCGCATCTAATGGCAACGCCTCGCGCTCGGCACCCAGATCGAACTGCTCACGCAGATCAGGCTGGCCACGGGTGATCTCAGAAGCGGCACGGTTATAACCGCGAAAGTGCGCTGAATTGATCATGCCGACGGCGGTTTTTTCGCTGTCGGGCAAGGCGAAGAACTGCCGGGCGTGGGCCTGCACCTGCTTGAGCAAAGCGCTGTCGATGCCGTGGCCCGTCAGGTAGAAGAAGCCCACGTCGCGGGCGGCGTGGCGCAGGTTTTCAAGAAATTCGTAACGCTGCTGTGCCGTGCCTTCGAACAGCGACAGGTCCAGCGTCGGTAATGCGGTGATATCGAGGGTATGCGGCATGATTCACTCCCGTGTGAATCAAACCTGAAGAACCTGTGATCGATTCAGCGTGTGCCGTCATGGCAATCGGGGGTCTATCGGTTTGATGCGTTTTGATTCGTCGTTAAGACAAAACTAAACGATCTTAAAAACGCTGAGCCAATATCTTTTTCGCATTACCTTAGGCCTGATTTCCCCTCACCCCAGCCCTCTCCCGAGGGAGAGGGAGCCGACCGCGTTGTCTTGGGGTACACATCGACCTGAACAACCGGGTTCGATTCGGCAAATATCGTTCAGGTCGACGTAGCACTCAAGATCATCTCGGTCAGTCCCCTCTCCCTCCGGGAGAGGGTTAGGGTGAGGGGCACAGACGACTCGGTATCAAGCCTCCTGCAACGCTCGCGGTCGCTGACTGCGTTGTTCGGCGATGGCGTCCGGCGCCGGTTGCAACTGGAAGTCGAACTTCAGCTCGGCATAACGCCCCGACACCGCGTCCTCGCGGAACACCACCTCCCCAACCAACCCTTCGCGGGTCGCATAGGCGAAGTCATCCCACAGGTATTGATCACCCGACAGGTTGATCTGCGTGGTCAGGTGTCGATGCCCCGGCGCGCTGATGAAGAAGTGCACATGGGCCGGGCGCTGGCCATGGCGGCCGAGTTGGTTCAGGCACTCCTGAGTCGGGCCTTGCGGGTCGCAACCATAGCCAGACGGCACGATACTGCGAGCGCGGTAACGGCCCTCGGCATTGGTCACGATGCGGCGGCGCAGGTTGTATTCGGACTGGCTCGGGTCGAAAAACGAGTAGGTGCCCTTGGTGTTCGCATGCCACAGATCAACCGTGGCACCGGCCAGCGGCTGACCGTGCAAATCGAACACCTGGCCTTCAAGGCGCATCACGGTGGCGGCACCCTCCTCGCTGCCGTCGTCCATGCGGCACTCGCCTTCGCACAGGGGCGCGCCGGCCACGTACAGCGGGCCTTCGATGGTGCGTGGCGTGCCGCCGGTCAAGCCGACCTGTGCGTCTTTGGCGTCCTGGAGCAGATCAAGGAAATGTTCGAGACCGAGGCCCGCAACCCATAAACCTGCTTCCGAGCGAGCGCCCAAACGATTGAGATAGTCGACCGCTTTCCAGAACTCGTCATCGCTGATTTCGAGGTCTTCGATGATTTTCGCGCTGTCCTGCAAGATGCGCAGGACGATGGTTTTCAGCCGGGAGTTACCGTCGTCGTTGGCAAAACCGGCGGCTTCTTTGAAGAAGGCTTGCAGTTCGGCGGTGTGGGCAATTTTCACGGTCATGGTGGTTACCTCATCTTGTTGTTTTGTGGTTCACGCGAATCTTCAGGACAGACAACCTTCCCCTGTGGGAGCTGGCTTGCCAGCGATTGCGGTGTGTCACCCAGCATTGATGGCGGCTGGTGTATTGCTATCGCTGGAAAGCCAGCTCCCACAGTGTTGAGGGATGGATTCGAAACCCTGGGTCAGCGGTCGTCGCTGTGGATCGACGACGGATGCCGGCAGAGCCCGTCAATCTCGATGTCCATGTAGGGAAACAGCGGCAAGCGCATCAGCGTGTCGTGCAGGGCCTCGACGCTCGGCACATCGAAGACGCTGTAATTGGCGTAGTGCCCGGCGATGCGCCACAGGTGTCGCCACACGCCTTCGCGCAGCAGCCGTTGGGCCAATTCCTTTTCGTCCGCCTTGAGCCGGGTGGCCAATGACGGGTCCATATCGACGGGCAATTTCACGGTCATTTTTACGTGGAACAGCATGGTGACTCTCCTGATTCAGTGGCGGCGAAAACGCGCCAGACGCTCTTCATCCAGCGTCAGGCCAAGACCCGGGGTTCGCGGGATGTGCAAGTGGAAATCGCGGTACTGCGGCGCTTCAGTGACGATGTCTTCGGTCAGCAACAACGGGCCGAACAATTCGGTGTCCCAGGTCAGTTGCCTTAACGTGAGGAAGGCGTGCGCCGAGGCCAGCGTGCCGACGGAGCCTTCGAGCATCGTGCCGCCGTACAGCGCGATGCCGGCGGCTTCGGCGATCTGCGCGGTTCTGAGCACGGCACGCGGGCCGCCGTTCTTGGCGATTTTCAGGGCGAACACACTGGCAGCGCCGTCAGCAGCAAGACTGAAAGCATCCTCGACGCTTTCGATCGATTCATCGGCCATGATCGGTGCCGGGCTGCGCTGATTCAGGCGAATCTGCCCGGAGCGGTTGACCCGCGAGATCGGCTGTTCAATCAGGTCGATGCCGTTGTCACCCAATACCTGGCAGCCGCGAATCGCCTGGGACTCATCCCAATACTGATTGACGTCGACCCGCACACTGGCGCGCTCGCCCAAGGCTTTTTTGATCGCCACGACATGCTTGAGGTCCTGCTCCAGCGGATTGGCGCCGATCTTCAATTTGAAGATGCGATGACGGCGCGCGTCGAGCATCTGTTCGGCTTCGGCAATGTCGCGGGCGGTGTCGCCGCTGGCCAGGGTCCAGGCCACTTCAAGGCTGTCTCGCACGCGTCCGCCAAGCAACTCGCTGACCGGCAGACCCAGGCGCTTGCCCTGGGCATCGAGCAATGCACTTTCGATGCCGGACTTGGCGAAGGTATTGCCCTTGGCGATCTTATCGAGCCGCTGCATCGCCGCGTTGATGTTGTTGGCTTCCATGCCCACCAGCGCCGGGGTGAGATGCGCATCGATATTGGCTTTGATGCTTTCCGGACTTTCGTAGCCGTAGGCGAGGCCGCCGATGGTGGTTGCTTCGCCGATGCCTTCAAGACCATCGCTGCAACGCAGACGCAGGATCACCAGAGTTTGCTTCTGCATCGTATGCATCGCCAGTTTGTGCGGGCGGATAGTCGGCAGGTCAACGATGATCGTCGTCAGGCTTTCAATCAGAATTCGCTGCATGTCTGTGTCCCTTGAAAAGTGCTCAACCGAGGTCACCGCCACCGACTGGCAACGTCACGCCGGTGATGTAAGAGGCGTCGTCGGAGGCCAAAAACAGGATCGCGCCGACTTGTTCGTCGAGGCTGCCGTAGCGTTTCATCAGGCTGCTGTCGAGGGTTTGCGCGACAATTTCCTGATACCAGGCCTGCTCCTGCGCTGACTGTTCGCCGGTATTGCGCGGGATGCGTCGCGGCGGAGCTTCGGTGCCGCCCGGTGCGGTGGCGTTGACGCGAATGCCGCGCTCGGCGTTCTCGAACGCCAGGCACGCGGTCAGTGCATTGATGCCGCCCTTGGCCGCGCCGTACGGCACGCGATTGACGCTGCGGGTGGCTATTGATGAAACGTTGACGATGGCGCCGCGCCCTTGCTTGAGCATGTACGGCAGCGCGGCGTGGCAGCACCACAGCGTCGGGAACAGCGAACGGCGTACTTCGGCTTCAATCTGCTCGACTTCGTAGTGCTCGAAGGGCTTGGCCCAGATCGTGCCGCCGACGTTATTGATCAAGATGTCGAGGCGGCCGAAGGTGTTGATGGCTTCGGCCATGACCCGTGCGCAATCGGCGTATTGCTCAAGGTCAGCGGTCAGCGCGAGTACGCCCTCGCCTTGCAGTTCGTGAACCAGTTCGGAACGGTCAACGGCGACCACTTGTGCGCCTTCGTCCAGCAGGCGTTCGCACACACGGCGGCCGATACCCTGCGCCGCGCCGGTGACCAGCGCGACCTTGTTGGAGAATCTGTTGTTCATGACAACCTCGAAAAGGGGTTCAGGCAGCCGCAGCGGCAAATTTTTCGTAGTAGAAGTTCGCGGGGGTGATGCCCTGTTCACGGATGTATTGGCTGACGGCTTCAACCATCGGCGGTGGGCCGCACAGGTACACGTCGACATCGCCTTCGTTGAGGTGACGCGGTTTGATGTGCTGGGTGACGTACCCCTTGAGCGGGTGCACGCTTTGCGGATTGGCCACGCAGGCGCCGAAGCTGAAATTGGCGATGCGTGCGGCAAAGGACTCCAGCCGATCAAGTTCGACCAGATCGAAGTCATTGGTGACGCCATAGATCAAATGCACTGGGTGCGCACTGCCCTGCTCGGCGATCTTTTCCAGCATCGCGGTGAACGGTGCCAGGCCCGTGCCGCCCGCGAGCAACAGCAGCGGCCGTTTGATTTCGCGCAGGTAGAAGCTGCCCAAAGGACCGGCCAGGTTCATGCTGTCGCCGGCCTTGGCCAACCCGGAGAGGAAGCTGCTCATCAAGCCACCGGGCACGTTGCGGATCAGGAAGCTGACCTCGCCGTTCTTCTGCAACGAGCTGAAGGAATAGGCGCGAGTCTGCTCGCTGCCAGGCACTTGCAGGTTGACATATTGACCCGGCAGAAACGCCAGTTTGCTCAGTGCCTCGCCCTTGATCGACAGCGCGATGGTGCTCTCGGACAACTGCCGGACAGCGCTGATCGAGGCCTGGAAACTGGCCTGTTCGGTCTTGCACAGCTGCGAGCCGGCCGGCACGCGGACGACGCAATCGCTGGCGGCGCGCATCTGGCAGGTCAGCACATAACCTTGCGCGAGTTCGTCAGCACTCAGGGCGTCTTCAATGAAGTTATCGCCCATGTCGTACCGCCCGGCTTCGGCGAAACATTTGCAGGTGCCGCAGGCGCCGTCGCGGCAGTCCAGCGGGATGTTGATGCCTTGGCGATACGCCGCGTCGGCCACGGTTTCATGGTCGCCAGCCTCGATGAAACGGGTAACGCCGTCTTCGAAATTAAGCGCAATCTGGAAATTCATGGTGCACCTCGTCGTGTCGACTAGATGTGGTAGATGTCGATGACCTGACGGACGTAATCGTTTTTTAGCACGACTTTCTTGGCCTTGATCAGCGGCTGTTCGCCACGCAGATCGAGGGTGTAGAAACTGCTGCCGAAATAGCCGTCGGTAACCTGGTAGCGGAAGCTCAGGGTGTGCCAGTTAAAGCGCACCTGGCACTGGCCCTCGCCCTGCTCGACGATTTCAATGTTGCTCAGGTTGTGCGAGGTGCGGGTGTCCGGGAGGGTTGCGCTGGAGCGCTCGGTCTTGATCCGGAAGATGCGGTCTTCGAGGCCGCCACGGTTGCCGTACCAGATCAGCGAGATTTCGCTTTGCGGGTCTTCCGTGAGGGTGTCGTTGTCGTCCCAGGCCGGCATCCAGAAGGTCGCATCGGCGGCGTACAGTTCCAGCCACTGATCCCACTGGCCGTCATCGAGATAGCGCGCTTCGCGATAGAGAAATTCACGCACGGAGTCGTAGAGGTTGCTCATCACACGGCCTCCACGGGGATCAGTTGGGGTTCGGCGGCAGCGGCTTTGAGCATGGTTTCCTGCCAGTACTTGTGTTGCAGCACGAACAGGCCTTCGTCCTCGGTACGCATGCCGGAGAGCAGTGGTTTGAGATCGATTTCCCCGGCGGCGGCATCGGCGCCTTCAACCCAGTGGGTCGCGCCCCGGGACATGTCGTTCCAGCCGCGCCCGGCGCCGTAACCGGTCTGGCACGAGCGGAATTCTTCCAGGTCATCGGGTGTGGCCATGCCGCTGACGTTGAAGAAGTCTTCGTACTGACGAATGCGCTTGGCACGGGCCTCGGCGCTCTCGCCTTTGGGGGCGATGCAGTAAATGGTGATTTCGGTCTTGTCGACCGAGATCGGCCGGGCGATACGAATCTGCGAGCTGAACTGATCCATTAGATAGACGTTCGGGTACAGGCACAAATTGCGTGAGTTCTCGATCATCCAGTCGGCGCGAGCCTGACCGAAATCCCGGGCGAGTTCGTCGCGACGCTCGTAGGCAGGACGGTCTTCGGGGTTGGCCCAGCGCGTCCAGAGCAGCAGATGGCCGTGATCGAACGAGTAGAAACCGCCGCCCTTCTTCGCCCAATTGCCGGCACTCATGGTCTTGATCGCCTCACCCGCTTCACGCTGTTGGCGCTGGTTCTGGGTGGCGGCGTAGTTCCAGTGCACCGAGCTGACGTGGTAGCCGTCGGCGCCGTTTTCAGCGGTGAGTTTCCAGTTGCCTTCGTAGATGTAGGAGCTGGAACCGCGCAGCACTTCCAGACCTTCTGGCGACTGATCGACGATCATGTCGATGATCTTCGCTGACTCGCCCAGGTGTTCAGCGAGGGATTTCACATCAGCATTCAGGCTGCCGAACAGGAAGCCGCGATAGGACTCGAAACGCGCGACTCTGGTCAGGTCATGCGAGCCTTCGCAGTTGAAGCCTTGCGGGTAACCGGCTTCGCTCGGGTCCTTGACCTTGAGCAGTTTGCCGCTGTTGTTGAACGTCCAGCCGTGGAACGGGCAGGTGTAGCTGGAGCGGTTGCCGGACTTGTGCCGGCAGAGCATGGCGCCGCGATGGCTGCAGGCATTGAGGAACGCATTGAGTACACCATCCTTGTTGCGCGCGATGAAGATCGGCTGGCGCCCCATGGTGGTGGTCAGAAAATCGTTGTTGTTGGGCAGCTGGCTTTCGTGGGCGAGGTAAATCCAGTTGCCTTCGAAGATGTGCGCCATCTCCAGTTCGAACAGACGCGGATCGGTGAACATCTCCCGCTTGCAGCGGTAGGCACCTTTCTCCTTGTCTTCTTCAAGCATGGCATTGAGGTAGTCGATTCCCAGGGACATGGCCGGGGCCTCCATTGTTATTGTTCAGGCCAGGTCAGATTAGGGAGGCGATGCACGGGGCAATAGCCGAATCCTGCAGATCGCTATCCGTTTTGTGCAGGATGGCGCGGCAGATGATTCAGCGTGTTTCGGAGGGGTTGGCGCAGTGTTTTAGTGGCGGCGTTTGAAGGTCTGCGACGGCAGTTCGCCGAACTGTTGGCGATAGCTTTCGGAGAAACGGCCCAAGTGCAGAAAACCGTAGTCCAGCGCCAGTTCGGTGAGATTGCGCACCGGGCAGCTGGGATCGCTGAGGCAAGCGTGAATGCGCGCCAGCTTGCGCTGGCGGATGTATTGCATCGGCGTGACGCCGAGTTGACGTTCGAACAAGCTGTACAGCGAGCGCAGGCTCATGCTCGCCTGCGCGGCCAGATGTTCGGCGGGCAAGTCGAGTTTCAGATTGCGTTCAATGTAATCGAGGATGCGCTCGAAGCTGACACTCGGTGCGCTCAGGCACTCACGGCTGACGTTGGTGTTCATCAGCGAGATCAGTTTGCTGCCGATGATCTGCGCGTAATGCTCCTGCACGCGCAGCAACGGATCGCTGGCCTCGGCTTCCTGGCAGATCATCGCCAGCAGGTGGGTGAAGCCTTCCAGCTCATCCAGCCGATAGTGATTGCGCAGGAAACGGATACCGCTTGCCGGACGCTGCCAACGCTGCTCGTCGCACACCGATTCGAGCACGCTGACCGGCACCTTGAGGATGAATTTCTCGCAATCATCCGAGTAAGTCAGGTCGACCGGATCATCCGGGTTGATCAACAGCAACTCGCCGGGCACCAGATGCTGCTCGCGCTTGTGCCCGCGCCACAGGCAATTGCCTTGCAGCAGGACTTGCAGGTGGTACACGGTCTCCAGCGCAATGGAGGTCACGCGCACGCTGCCGCCATAACTGATGCGGGCCAGATCGAGATCGGCGAGTTTGCGATGGTTGAGGCTGGCTTGCGGGTGGGTGGTTCTGGACAGGCCGATGAAGTGCTGACCGACGTGCTGATTGACGTAGTCGGAGACGGCATAAGGATCAGCGTGACGAAACACGCTGCTGCGATCGCTCAGCAGATGGCTGTCCATGGGGCATTGCTCGTTGTTGTCGTTATTTTGGGGTCACGGGTTTTCAGGCATCACGACTCACAGTACGCCGGAGTGTCGGGGTGGGCAATTGGACGAAGGTTTGGGTGCTCGATAATCGAACGTTTTTTTGCGGATTACAGAGTGGTTTGAACAATGCCTACATTTGCCGAAGAAAGGCCCTATAGGCCAAAAAACCTGACGTGGAAAATTCCTACTTATGACAGTTTTACGAGCCAAAAAAAGCCCGTTCCAGTCGAAACTGAAACGGGCTTCTCCCACCTCAACGGTCGTTACTTCAGGTCGTCAAAGTGGTCTCGCAGGAACTCGTAAAAGCGAAATGCTTTAAACAATCTCCATACAAGGCTCAGCGTACGCAGCAAAAGCTTCATACGTTTTGGCCTCCAGGGCTGGGGGCCAAACCTCCGGCAAACTTACCGGACCATGCTTGCCTTCAGCTGGCATGTCATAGCAGCTAGTGAGGCGGCCGGTTGAAAGCCCTCCGAAGTATCATCCCGGCACGGGTGCAAAACCGTGTCAGAGGGAATGAAACCGTTGAGTTGCCAGCCAAACCTCATCGCTGCACAGACATCTGAGCGTCGGCATCATAACCTTCAATCAGCCGATACCTTACAAAGTCATTCAGCGGCTTTGTAAACCGTTATTTCTGTCAGCCTACTCTTTCAAATATCGATATCGGAAACAGGTACCTGAAACAAAATATTAGTGTTGCGACGGTGCGTAAAAATTCATAACATGGGCGCGGTCATAGCAGCTAGTGAAGCAACAAACCTCGGTCGCAAACCAAGGTTTACAAAAGAACCGCCCCGCAAAGGCGGTTTTTTTTCGTCTGCCTTTTCACTGCAACCGATAACGCAAAACAAATCACAGCGCCCGCGCCCACGTCTGACTCACCAGATCCTTGCCAAAGCTGTGAACCGCTTCTTCCTCCACCAGTTCAAACCCGGCCTGCTGATAAATCTTGCGTGCAGCCGTCAGGTTACCGGTCGTCCACAAGGTCATTTTCTGGTAGCCAACCTGGCGGGCGAAACGCAGGCACTCCTCGACCAGACGGCTGCCAATGCCCAAGCCCCGCGCGCTGGCGTCGACGTAGAGCATGCGCAGTTTGGCCGTGGTGGCGTCCTGGCGGACGATGAACACGGAACCAATGACATTGCCGTCCTTTTCCGCAATCCAGCAGCGCTCACAGGTGGGGTCGTAATCACGCAGGTACTTGGCGACCACCTCGGCCACCAGCGCCTCGAACTCCGAGTTCCAGCCATATTCGCGGGTATACAGCGCGGCTTGCTGCTGCATCACCGTGCCCATGTCACCGGGCTGCGGATCGCGCAATACATAGCTCGAATCCTTGTTGCCTTGCAGCAGTGTCTGAATCAGCGTCATGGCGCCGATCAGTTGCTTCTGCTGCGGTTCAGGCAATCGCTCGAGCATGGCGACGATCTGTTCGCGGGAAGCCTTTTCCAGCGGGATCAGAATTTCACGGCCCAAATCGGTTAAGTGCAATTGCGCAGCGCGGGCGTCCGTAGGCGACGGCACTTTCTGGATCAAGCCGCGCTTTTCGAAACCGCTGATGATGCGGCTCATGTAGCCGGCATCGAGGCCGAGCATCTGCCGTAGATCGGCGCTGGTCAGGTCGCCGCGCGAGGCCAGTTCATACAAAATGCGTAGCTCGGTCAGCGAATAGTCGCTTTGCAGCAGATGCTCCTGCAGTACGCCGATCTGATGGGTGTAGAAGCGATTGAAGCCGCGCACGACGTCTGCTTGCTCAAGGAGATCGATTCTGGACATGGCAACTGCTCATTTAATTGCTTAAGGCAACTATATATTTGCCAAAGGCAACCATGTCAACTGAAAGCTATCGGCACTTGGCCAACACCACCTGACAGGTATTCGGCGTGCCTCCAGAGCGACCGGCATAGCGGATGCAGTTGTTCATCGACTTCTGCCGAGCCATGTTCAAACTGGAGCCCCAGGCCAGACCGCCCTCGCCGACCGACGGCAAGGCCTTGGCGTAGCAGGCATCGCCAACACCCGACGGTGGATAGTGTTTTCGGCTGGAGCAGCCTGCCGTCAGCGTAAGGCTGAGGGCGATGAGGGTGAGCGAGACCGTTAGCAGGCATCGGTTGATCATCGTATTTCACCTGCCGCTAAATGGGTCGTAAGCTGCTGAGTCTAGCCCCCTCACCTGCACAAATCTTCTAAACGTCGATGGCCATTGCGCGGTATTTTATGGGGCCGTACCTTTTAACGCCGAACATTGGAGCCCACGTGGATAAACGCAACTGGATCGAGCTGTCCCAGGATGTCGACACCGGGATTGAATCGATTCGTGCGCATTTTCAGGGGCATGCCTACGATCCGCACTGGCATGACAGTTTCCTCGTCGGCGTTACCGAACAAGGTGTGCAGCAATTCAATTGCCGCCGAGTACGCCATCGCAGTACGCCAGGCAACGTGTTCCTGCTGGAGCCGGGGGAAATCCACGATGGGCAAGCGCCGACCGAGGAAGGCTTTACCTATTCGATGCTCTACCTCGATCCGCACTGGCTGGAGCGTGAAATGCATGCGCTGTTCGAAGACGCCCCGGCCGACAGCCAGCCCGGTTTTACCGACACGCTAAGTCAGGACCCGCGTCTGGCCACAGCGATCAGTCACGCTTTCCATGCGTTGCATGACGGCGATCTGCGCATCGTCCGCCAGACCGCCATCGATGGTTTGCTGGGTTCGCTCACGCGCCATCTCGACTGGCGCAAACGCCAGGATTTCGATCCGCGCCTGCCATTGGTGGCGCAAGTGGCACGGGATTATCTGCACGCGCACACCTATGAAGATATCGGCCTTGATGACCTGGCCCGAGTCTGTGGGGTGGACCGTTTTCGCCTGAGCCGCGCGTTCAAGACAGCCTTTGGCCTGGCGCCGCACGCGTACTTGATCCAGCTGCGGCTGGCCAAGGCGCGACAGTTGCTGGCCCGGGGTGAAACGCCGGCGCAGGTCGCCAGCGTGCTCGGTTTTGCTGATCAGAGTCATCTGGGCCGCTGGTTCCGGCGCGCCTACCAACTGACGCCGGCGGACTACCGCAAGCGCTGCTCAAACCTTCCAGACTGATGCACGCCGACTGGCGATCATGGATACCTGTTTTGATTTTCAGGAAATCCGGATCATGGCGTCATTACTGCCCTTTCTGCTGTTTGCTTTCGTTGCCTCGATCACCCCAGGGCCGACCAATATTCTGGTGTTGAGCCACAGTTCGCGCCAAGGCTTGCTCGCCACTCTTCCAATCATTTTTGGCGCCTGCGCGGCGGCGGCGTTGATCGTGCTGGTGGTCGGCCTCGGTGCCGGCGAAACCTTGCTGCGCTATCCGCGCGTACAACAAGCCATGGCCTGGGGCGGTGTGATTTGGTTGAGTTGGCTGGCGTGGCAGATTTTTCGCAGTGCGCCGCCGTCGCTCGACCCGACGGATACGCAGGACGAAAGCTTCAGCGTGCTGGGCGCCGCCATGCTGCAACTGGTCAATCCCAAGGTGTGGATGATGGCGGTGGCGGTGGTCAGCGTGTTTGTTGGTGGGGGTGACAAGACCCTGCGGCTGGTGGTGTTGTCGTTGGCATTTCTGCTGGTGTCGTTGCCGTGCATGACTTTCTGGGCGTTGCTGGGTGTGGGCAGTGCGCGGTTGATGGGATCGCCGAAAGCGTTCAAGCGGATGAACGCGACGCTTGCCTTGTTACTGCTGCTCTCGGCATGGCTGAGCGTATTGGCCTGACAACGCTGTCCTTGCAGGAGCAGCCTGCGGCAGCTCCTGCATCGATGTCGCGATATTGTCGTGCAGCATTACTCATCGTTCTGGCTGGTGTCCCAACCGCGATCCCGATAGCTGGTTTTATCGTGCTCTGGAAAATCGGTCGTCCATACTCCCCAATCCATGTATGCGAAGTACTTGGTCATCGCTTCAAAATA
Organism: Pseudomonas sp. NPDC085632; assembly: GCF_044541255.1. NCBI lineage: Bacteria > Pseudomonadati > Pseudomonadota > Gammaproteobacteria > Pseudomonadales > Pseudomonadaceae > Pseudomonas > Pseudomonas sp. NPDC085632. The sequence continues at coordinate 206,057 of NZ_JBITSX010000003.1, forward strand.
GCTGTCGGCGGTGACTTCCCAGACCAGTTTCGACCCCGGAGTAAGAAGCGCTCGCGCCTCATCGCCATGAGGCCCGGACACCACAAACAACTCTAAGCCATCAGGCTCCAGCCACAGTTCATGATTCAACATTCATCCTCGCTTCTCCAGATCAGGCCAACAGTACTCGAAAAACCGTTTGCGCCTCAGTCAGTCTCTATCCCGTCGCCTGCCGATACTCGCGCGGCGTAAACCCGGTCGAGGCCTTGAACTGGCGCGTGAAGGCGCTGTGATCGGTGTAGCCGCATTGCAGCGCCACATCGGTAATCGGCAGGTCGGTGTGCAGCAATCGATGAGCATGTTCGAGCCGCACTTTCTGGATCATCTGCCGAGGCGTCAGGTGGAACACGCGTTTGCAGTAGCGCTCCAGTTGCGCCACGGAAATACCGGCGATTCGGGTCAACTCGCCTAACGTGACCCGACGATTGAAATGGGCGCGAATGTGCTCATCGACAGCCGCCAGCCGTTCGAATGCCGGGTGCGTTTCACTGGCCGATTGCAGGTCCACCGAAATGCCCGCCAGACCAATGATCAGCCCGTCACGGTTGTACAACGGTTGCTTGTGCGTCAGGCACCAGCCCGGTTCGCGGCTGCCGTACAGATGCAGTTCGAGCTGATCCTCCAGCACCAAGCCCTCCTCCAGCACCTTGCGATCCTGTTCGGTGTAGCCCGGTCCGAGTTGCGCCGGGAACACCTGCGCGCTGGTTTTGCCAAGCAACGGACGCAGATCCTTCAAGCCACAGCGCTGCACCAGCGTGCGGTTGGCGAGCACATAGCGGGCCTGCACATCCTTGATAAAAATCGCCGCATTGGGGATCACGTCAAGCATCGGCAACAGCAGCGCGGCGCCGGCCAAGAGTTCCTCAAGGGTCTGTGGACGATGCCCATCAATGCTTTGAGACAGGATCGAGAACGCCTGTTGCATCAAACAATCCCCTCGTTAGTGGATGGACGAAGCGCCCGCCATACGGGCTTCGCCTGCAGATTGCAGCATGGCTCAAGACATGTCGAGGGCCACGTTTATCCAGCGCGACTGTGCTGATTTCGTCATCGATGCCGCCGCAAAACATCAATCGCCACAGCGTCGCCCCGTTCAAAGTCTGGCCGTCCCAGTGACACAACTGCCTATCCAATAACTCACAAGAAGGCGATGCCATGTCAGGCCAAGGCAAGTTCAAAAAACAGCTTTCACTGATCGACCTCACTTTTATCGGGCTCGGGGCGATCTTCGGTTCCGGCTGGTTGTTCGCGGCCAGTCATGTGTCCGCCATCGCCGGGCCGGCGGGGATTTTTTCCTGGCTGCTGGGCGGTTTTGCCGTGTTGCTGCTGGGTATCGTCTATTGCGAACTCGGCGCCGCATTACCCCGTGCCGGCGGCGTGGTGCGTTATCCGGTTTACTCCCACGGGCCACTGCTTGGCTATCTGATGGGCTTCATCACCCTGATTGCGTTTTCCAGTCTGGTGGCGATCGAAGTGGTTGCCTCGCGCCAATACGCGGCAGCATGGTTTCCCGAGCTGACCAAGGCTGGCAGCGGCGACCCGACAATCCTCGGCTGGATGGTGCAGTTCGGTCTGCTTTGCGTATTCTTCCTGCTCAATTATCGCAGCGTGAAGACCTTCGCCAAGGCCAACAATCTGGTCAGTGTGTTCAAGTTCATCGTGCCGTTGCTGGTGATCGGCGTGCTGTTCACCTTCTTCAAACCGGCCAACTTCCACGTGCAAGGTTTCGCCCCGTTCGGCTTGTCCGGTATCGAAATGGCGGTGTCGGCGGGTGGCGTGATTTTCGCTTACCTGGGGCTGACACCGATCATCTCGGTGGCCAGTGAAGTGAAGAATCCGCAGCGCACTATTCCTATCGCTTTGATCCTCTCGGTGCTGCTGTCGACCTTGATTTATGTGCTGCTGCAAATGGCCTTTCTCGGCAGCATTCCGACCGAAATGCTCGCCAATGGCTGGGCCGGCATCAGCAAGGAGTTTTCCCTGCCGTACCGCGACATCGCCCTGGCATTGGGCGTGGGCTGGCTGGCCTATCTGGTGGTCGCCGATGCGGTGATCTCGCCGAGCGGCTGCGGCAACATCTACATGAACGCCACCCCGCGCGTGATCTATGGCTGGGCGCAGACCGGCACGTTCTTCAAGATCTTCACTCACATCGACGAAAAATCCGGCATCCCTCGTCCGGCGCTGTGGCTGACCTTCGCCCTGTCGGTGTTCTGGACCTTGCCGTTCCCGTCGTGGGAAGCGCTGATCAATGTGGTCTCCGCCGCGCTGGTGTTGAGCTACGCCGTGGCCCCCGTGTCCGTCGCAGCGCTGCGCCGCAATGCGCCAGACATGCCTCGACCGTTCCGGGTCAAGTGCATGGGCGTGCTCGGGCCGGTGTCGTTCATCATCGCCGCGCTGATCGTCTACTGGTCGGGCTGGAACACCGTGTCGTGGCTGCTCGGCCTGCAAATCCTGATGTTCGTGGTCTACCTGCTCTGCGGTCGTTTTGTGCCGACCGCTCACCTGAATCTGGCGCGTCAGGTGCGCTCCTCGGCGTGGCTGATCGCCTTCTATGCGGTGACCATCGTGCTGTCGAAACTCGGCACCTTCGGCGGCCTGGGCATTCTCGCTCACCCGTTCGACACCATCGTCGTCGCTGCTTGCGCCACCGGTATTTATTACTGGGGCGCGGCGACCGGTGTGCCGGCGCACCTGCTGCGTCTGGAAGAGGATGACGAAGAAAGCGAAGTCACCGCCCCTGCCTCGACCGTGGCTGCGCGCCCTGCCGGCGCCTACTGAAATCAGCTAAAGGGATCTATTCATGAAAGAACTACACGTCATTGATTCCCACACCGGCGGTGAACCGACGCGCCTGGTGATGAACGGCTTCCCCGATCTACCCGGCAACACCATGGTGGAAAAACGCGATGCGCTTCGCACTCAGCATGATCAATGGCGCCGCGCCTGCCTGCTGGAACCGCGCGGCAACGATGTGCTGGTCGGCGCGTTGTATTGCGAGCCGGTCTCGCCGGACGCCACGTGCGGCGTGATTTTCTTCAACAACGCCGGTTATCTGGGCATGTGCGGCCACGGCACGATTGGCCTGATCAATTCGTTGCAGCACTTGGGAAAAATCCAACCGGGCATCCACAAAATCGACACGCCCGTCGGCACCGTCAGCGCCACGCTACATGACGACGGAACCGTCACCTTGGGCAACGTGCCCGCTTATCGCCACCGCAAACAGGTGCCGGTGGAGGTGCCGGGATTCGGTCAGGTATTGGGCGACATCGCCTATGGCGGCAACTGGTTCTTCCTCGTTTCCGAGCACGGTCAGACACTGACGATGGACCATGTCGAACACCTCACCGCTTACACCTGGGCGATGCTCAAGGCCCTCGAAGACCAAGGCATTTACGGCGAGGACGGTGCCGTCATCGATCACATCGAACTGTTCGCCGATGACGATCAGGCCGACAGCCGCAACTTCGTCATGTGCCCCGGCAAAGCCTACGACCGCTCGCCGTGCGGCACCGGCACCAGCGCCAAGCTCGCCTGCCTCGCCGCCGACGACAAGCTGCAACCCGGCGCGACCTGGGTGCAGGCGAGCATCACTGGCAGCCAGTTCGAAGGCCGCTTCGAATGGCAAGGCGAACGCATTCGCCCGTACATCACTGGCCGCGCCTACATGACCGCCGACAGCACCTTACTGATCGACGAAGCAGACCCGTTCGCGTGGGGCATCTGAGCCACCGCGCGGGCTTTTCACCTCAATTTGAATGATGTGCCAAGGAGTTAAAAACAATGAGCGACAACATCTTCACCGGTTGCATGCCGGCCCTGATGACCCCGTGCACCGCCCAGCGCAAACCGGACTTCGATGCCTTGGTGGCCAAGGGTCGCGAATTGATCGATATCGGCATGAGCGCTGTGGTTTATTGCGGCTCGATGGGGGACTGGCCGCTGTTGACCGAAGCCCAGCGTCAGGAAGGCGTGGCGCGTCTGGTCGCTGCCGGGATTCCAACCATTGTCGGCACCGGCGCGGTGAATTCCCGTGAAGCGGTTGCCCATGCGGCGCACGCGGCGAAAGTCGGCGCGCAGGGTTTGATGGTGATTCCCCGCGTGCTGTCTCGAGGCGCTTCGGTCACGGCGCAAAAGGCCCATTTCGCAGCGATTCTGCAAGCCGCGCCGAACCTGCCGGCAGTGATCTACAACAGCCCTTACTACGGCTTCGCCACCCGTGCCGATCTGTTCTTTGAACTGCGCCGCGAGTACCCGAACCTGATCGGCTTCAAGGAATTCGGCGGTGGCGCCGACCTGCGTTATGCCGCCGAAAATATCACCTCCAAAGACGATGACGTGACCCTGATGGTCGGTGTCGACACGCAAGTGGTGCACGGTTTCGTCAACTGCAACGCCACCGGCGCCATCACCGGTATCGGCAACGCCCTGCCCCGCGAAGTACTGCAACTGGTGGCTTTGAGCAAACAAGCGGCCAAGGGTGATGCCAAGGCCCGTCGTCAGGCGCGGGAGCTGGAGGCGGCGCTGGCGGTGTTGTCGTCGTTCGATGAAGGCTGCGATCTGGTGCTGTATTACAAACACCTGATGGTGCTTAACGGCGACAAGGAATACACCCTGCACTTCAACGAAACCGATGCGTTGAGCGACTCGCAGCGTCGCTATGCCGAGAAGCAGTATTCGCTGTTCCGTCACTGGTACAAGAACTGGTCGGCGGAACAGAACTTCACCTGATCAACTCCCCCTCACCTGCCGCGATGCGTTGTACAACGCGGCAGGCATTTACCTTTTATCAGGAAGACACCATGACTCTGACGGGCCACATGCTGATCGGACAGCACACGGTTGCGGGCAATCGCGCCGCCATTCACGGGATCAATCCGGCTACCGATGAAGCGCTGCAACCGGCGTATGCCGGTGGAGCGGCCGAGCATGTCGAACAGGCCTGTGCTCTGGCATGGGCAGCGTTCGATGATTATCGCGAGACAACCCTGAATGTCCGCGCCGAATTCATTGAAAGCATTGCTGAGGAAATCGAAGCCCTCGGTGATGAACTGATCGACCGGGCTCACGCGGAAACCGGCCTGCCGCGACCTCGACTGCTGGGTGAACGCGGGCGTACTTGTCAGCAATTGAGAATGATCGCCCGCACGGTGCGAGCCGGTGAATGGCTGGACGTGCGCGTCGATAGTGCGCAGCCGCAACGTCAACCGCTGCCGCGTGCGGATCTGCGTCAACGGCAGATTGCGCTCGGGCCGGTCGCGGTGTTTGGCGCGAGCAACTTCCCGCTGGCATTTTCAGTGGCCGGCGGTGACACCGCGTCGGCATTGGCCGCCGGTTGCCCGGTGATCGTCAAGGCGCACAGTGCGCATCCCGGCACCAGCGAACTGGTCGGTCGCGCGGTGGCTCGGGCCATAAAAAGCTGTGATTTGCCGGAGGGCGTGTTCTCGTTGCTGTACGGTTCGGGCCGCGAAGTGGGCATTGCGCTGGTCACTGATCCACGGATCAAAGCGGTGGGCTTCACCGGTTCGCGCGGCGGTGGCCTGGCGCTGATTCAAGCCGCGCAGGCCAGGCCCGAACCGATTCCGGTGTACGCGGAAATGAGTTCAATCAACCCGGTGCTGCTGTTTCCAGCGGCGCTGGACGACCGCGCGCAGGCATTGGCTGAAGGGTTTGTGGCCTCGCTGACGCTGGGCGCGGGCCAGTTCTGTACCAATCCGGGTTTGGTCATTGCCTTGAAAGGACCGGCGCTGGACAGGTTTATTGCCGCCACCAGCGAGATCATTCAACGCAGTCCGGCGCAGACGATGCTGACACCGGGCATCTTCAACGCCTATGAATCTGCCGTGAATGCGCTGGCCGAGAATGCCAGGGCGAACATCGCAGGTGTTGGTCAGAGCGCCAACGGCCCGAACCAATGTCAGACCCGTGTATTCGTGACCGAGACCGCCGACTTTCTGACCGATCACCGCCTGCAAGCCGAAGCCTTCGGTGCAGCTGCGCTGATCGTGCAATGCGAAAGTGAAGCTGAAATCCGCCAGGTGACCGAACATCTGGAGGGCCAGTTGACCGCGACATTGCATCTGGATGACCAGGATCTGCAACAGGCGCGTGCATTGCTGCCGACGCTGGAGCGCAAGGCCGGCCGCTTGCTGGTCAACGGCTGGCCAACCGGGGTCGAGGTGTGTGATGCAATGGTTCACGGCGGGCCGTTCCCGGCCACGTGCGACTCGCGCACAACATCCGTTGGTACCGCGGCGATCCTGCGTTTCCTGCGCCCGGTCTGCTATCAGGACTTCCCGGACAGCTTGTTGCCGACCGCACTGAAGCGAGCCAATCCGCTGCAATTGCGTCGTCTGCTCGATGGCCACAGGGAAGCGCAGTGCCATGACCAATAACGTCTCCCACGACATCGCCGTGGTCGGCGCCGGCATCATCGGCGTCGCCTGCGCACTGCGTTTGGCTCGTCAGGGTTTGCGCGTGGTGGTCATCGATCAGCAGCAACCCGGCCACGGTGCCTCGTTCGGCAACGCCGGGCATCTGGCGACCGAGCAGGTGTTTCCGATTGCCGACGCGTCCATCCTCAAGCGCCTGCCAGCCATGCTGATGGACCCGATGGGGCCGCTGCGGCTGGACTGGAAATACCTGCCGCGCGCCTTGCCGTGGTTTACGCGGTTGTTGCTGAATCTGCGCCCGACGCCTTTTCAGAACACCGTAGCGGGTTTGCGTGCGCTCAATGAAAGCAGTCTGGAAGCCTGGCAGCGCTTGCTCGCCGACATCCGGCGGCCGGACTTGCTGAAGATCGATGGTTCGTTGCTGGTGTTCGAACGCCCCGAATCGCGTCAGGCCATCCAGGCATTACAGGGCCGATTGCACCAGCAGCAAGTGCCGGTCGATTACTGGCAGTCCGGCGTCATACGCGAAACCGCGCCGCAACTCAGCGAACAGATTCAGGGCGGCTTGTTCTTCCCGCGCACCGGGCACTTTATCGATCCGTATCGCGTGGTGTGTGAACTGGTCGAAGCAGCCAAGGCCAGTGGCGTGAGTTTTGTCCAGCAACAGGTTCAGGGCGGCCATGTGCAGGAACACGGTGTTGCACTGACCACCAGCAATGGTGGTCTGACTGCACGACGCGTGTTGATTGCCTGCGGCGCACATTCGGCGAAACTCACCGCCGCCCTCACCGGCAAAAAAGTACCGCTGGACACCGAGCGCGGTTACCACCTGATGCTGCCGCAGGAACACGACCGACTGCCCTTCCCCGTGACCTCGCTGGAGCGCAAGTTCATCATGACGCCGATGTCCGAAGGGTTGCGCCTGGCCGGCACCGTCGAGTTCGCCGGACTGGAAAAACCACCGAGCATGGAGCGCGCGTGGCAGTTGCATCGGTTGAGTCAGGGTTTGTTTCGCAAGGATTTGAATGCTGAAGCGGCGACGCCGTGGATGGGTTTTCGACCGTCGTTGCCGGATTCGCTGCCAGTGATTGATCAGGTTTGTGAGGGCAAGGTGTTGCTTGCGTTTGGGCATCAGCATCTGGGGCTGACGCAGGCGGCGGTGACGGCGGAGATGGTGGTGCGGCTGGCTGGCGCAGATGCAATCCCGGCAACGGCTTTGCCAAGTGGCGCGCCCTATCGGCTGGAGCGTTTCTGACGGCCACAGAGCAGCAACATCGACGGTGAGCATGCTCAGCGGCGCTGCCACCGTTTTTTCTGAAAATCTCTAGCGCCTGATAGGAATAGGCAATCTTCCAAGATAATCCGGCATAGGTCACCGGTTGGGTGATGGCTACCATGACACCACACTCGAGTCATTGGAGACTGTCATGAAACCAAGCAAAACCTTGTTCATCACCGGCGTCAGCAGCGGTTTCGGCCATGCGCTGGCCAAGGAAGCTATCGCTACAGGCCACCGCGTCATCGGCACCGTACGCAGTGAAGCCGATCAGCAAAGCTTCCAGGCGCTGTCCCCGGATAAGGCTTACGGGGTCATTCTGGACGTCACTGATTTCGAGCGGATCGACAGCGTCGTTGCGCAGGTTGAAGCCACTCACGGCCCTGTCGATGTGCTGGTCAACAACGCCGGTTATGGTCACGAAGGCGTCTTCGAAGAATCATCGCTGCAAGACATGCGTCGTCAGTTCGACGTCAATGTGTTCGGTGCGGTGGCAGTGACTAAAGCGTTCCTGCCCTTCTTCCGCCAGCGCCGTGCGGGGCACATCCTCAATATCACCTCCATGGGCGGCACCATCACCATGCCGGGCATCGCCTATTACTGCGGCAGCAAATTTGCGCTCGAAGGGATCTCCGATACCCTGAGCAAGGAACTGCGACCTTTCAATATCTTCGTCACCGCCGTCGCACCGGGTTCGTTCCGCACGGACTGGGCGGGTCGTTCGATGCAGCGTACCGCCCGCAGCATTGCCGACTACGACGCCGGTTTCGATCCGATCCGCATAGCCCGCGAAGAAAAAAGCGGCAAGCAACTCGGCGACCCGCAAAAGGCTGCCCAGGCGATGCTGCAGATCATCGCCAGCCCGACACCACCGGCGCATTTACTATTGGGCAGTGATGCCTTGCGTCTGGTCCGTGACAAACTGCAGAGTGCGGCCAGTGAGATTGATCAATGGGAAGCGCTGAGCCGGTCCACCGACCATTGAGAGAGGATGTGATGACGCAGGTCGACGCAAGCACGGCGCGCATGGTGCAGCTCATCAAAGCCCTCACACCCGCCGAGGGCTACAACCTCAGCGCCCTCGACGGCGTGCGTTTCCTGCGTTCGAATCGCCCGCTGACACGCACCCCGGTGCTGTATGACCCCGGTATCGTGATTCTCTGCCAGGGCCGCAAACGCGGCTATCTGGGTGAGGACACCTACGTCTATGACGCTCAGCATTATCTGGTGGTCTCGGTGCCGATCCCCTTCACCATGGAGACCGACGCCACCGAGGCCGAGCCGATGCTGGCGATCTACATGCACCTCGACTTTCAGCTCGCCAGCGAGTTGATGCTGCAAGTGGATGATGTGCATGGCCCAAGCGATGCTCCGCCCCGAGGCATGTACGCCTCGCCCATGGATGATTCGCTACGCGCAACGACCCTGCGTTTTCTGCAGGCCATGAGCGTTGCCGGCGAAGCGCAAATCCTCGGGCCGTCCCTGCTGCGGGAAATCTATTACCGCATCCTGACTGGTGAGCAAGGTGGCTCCATGCGCGCCGCGCTCAACCGGCAGGGACATTTCGGCAAAGTGACTCGCGCGATCCGCAAGATCCATAGCTGTTATCAGCAGCGACTCGATGTCGAGCAACTGGCCCATGAAGCGAGCATGAGCGTGCCGAGCTTCCACCTGCATTTTCGCAACGTGACCGACACCTCACCCATGCAGTATTTGAAGTCGACGCGGTTGCATCAGGCGCGCCTGTTGATGTTGCGCCAGGCCATGAGTGCTTCGGCAGCCGCCTTCAGCGTTGGCTACGAAAGTGCTTCGCAATTCAGTCGTGAGTTCAAACGCTTCTTCGGCAGGACACCACAGGCAGAGATTGAATGGATGAAGGCGACGTATGCGCTGCCATTGCCGACCACGCCTTCGGAGTATGTTTCATCGCATTAACGGACAAGCCAAAAACGAAAAAGCCTGCTTTCAGGGCAGGCTTTTTTCGTTTCGCTTCGTGTAGCAGTGAGCGGTGGAGGTGCACTAATCGTAAAACGCCTCAACCAACACCCGACTGCCGACAAAGAAACTGTCCGCCACCAACCGCAACGGCTGCACATCCAGATCGCTGGCCTTGTCGCCAATCAACTGCTGAAAATGCCGATACACCGCCGCGTACTCGCCCTCTTCCGAAACGGCCTGGCGCACACCATCAATGCTCAACAACGCGCCGCCGTTATCCAGGCGCAACACGCCTTCAGCGCAGCGAACCTCAATACTCCACAGCTCATCGTGCCCATGGTCAAAATCAAACTCCGCGCGCACATCGAGGCGGCGGGCGTCAGACATCCGGATCGACGCGGCAATCGGCGACTGGCAATTGTTTGGCACGCGCAGTTCGGCCGATTCGACAAACAGCGGTAGCTTCAGCAAATGGGTGACGATCGACAACGCATTGATTCCCGGATCGAACACGCCGAGGCCGCCGGGCTGCCAGATCCAGGTCTGGCCGGGGTGCCATTTGCGTGCGTCTTCTTTCCAGTCGATCTGCACGCTTTGCAGCGTGCGCGAGGCGAGCCAGTCGCGGGCGGCCTCAATACCGGGCGCGTAGCGTGAATGCCAGGCGAACAACGCGCTGACGCCTTGCTCTGCCGCCTGTTCGACCAAGGCCAGCGCTTCGCCCAATGTGGCACACGGCGGCTTCTCCACCAGCACGTGTTTGCCGGCGGCCAACGCTTGCTGCACCAGCGCAAACCGACCTTGCGGCGGTGTGCAGAAGGCAATCGCATCCACCGGTGGACCGTTCTCCAGCAATTCACTCAAGGACTGGAAATTCTCCACACCCGCGCAGGGCTTGCCTTGAGTGGCGACGGACACCAACTGGAAAGCGGGATTGGCGTTGATCGCCGGGACGTGTTGATCCTGGGCAATCTTGCCGTAGCCCACCAGACCGAGACGGATTGGTTGCATCAATGACTCCGCTTTTGTTTTGTTTTAGTCAGAGCGGGAGATTACCTGCAAACGCCCCGAGCGTCTGTCCGCGCAATGTCACAACAACGCACAGGATCAGGCAAGGATCGCACAGGAATGCACTACTGCCCGGTGCGGCAGAACAGCAAGAATGTCACCACGACGAACCGATTGAGGATGTTCCCATGCTTGTACAAGCCTACGGCGCCCACGCTGGCGACAAACCCCTTGAGCCGATGCAGATCAACCGCCGCGCGCCGGCCGCCCATGATGTGCAGATCGACATCGCGTTCTGTGGCATCTGCCATTCCGATCTGCACCAGGTGCGCGCCGAGTGGGCCGGCACGCAATTCCCTTGCGTACCGGGACATGAGATCGTCGGCCGCGTTTCAGCCGTCGGCACCCATGTTTCGGACTACAAGATCGGTGATCTGGTCGGCGTCGGTTGCATTGTCGACAGCTGCAAACATTGCGATGACTGCGAAGCCGGGCTGGAGAATTACTGCGACGGCATGATCGGCACCTACAACTTCCCGACCCCGGATGCACCGGGCTGGACGCTGGGCGGCTATTCGCAAAACATCGTCGTGCATGAACGCTACGTGCTGCGCATCCGTCATCCCGAAGCACAACTGGCCGCCGTCGCGCCGCTGCTGTGTGCCGGCATCACCACCTATTCGCCACTGCGCCACTGGAACGCCGGGCCCGGCAAGAAAGTCGGCGTGGTCGGCATCGGTGGCCTCGGCCACATGGGCATCAAACTGGCCCACGCCTTGGGCGCTCACGTGGTTGCGTTCACCACCTCTGAATCCAAACGCGAAGCGGCAAAGGCGCTGGGCGCCGATGAAGTGGTGGTGTCGCGCAATGCCGAAGAAATGGCTGCACACGCCAAGAGTTTCGACTTGATCCTCAATACCGTCGCCGCGCCGCACGATCTCGACGCATTTCTGGTGCTGCTCAAGCGTGATGGTGCGTTGACGCTGGTCGGTGCACCGGCCACATCGCATCCGTCGCCGAACGTGTTCAACCTGATCATGAAGCGCCGCACGATTGCCGGCTCTATGATCGGTGGCATTGCCGAAACTCAGGAAATGCTCGACTTCTGCGCCGAGCACGGCATCGTCTCCGACATCGAACTGATCCGCGCCGACCAGATCAACGACGCCTACGAGCGCATGCTCAAGGGCGACGTGAAATATCGTTTCGTGATCGACAACGCGACGTTGGCGGGCTGAGCGTAAACGCCCATTGACTGCTCAGCGCAGTCAATGGGCTATTGAATTCTGTCGCCGGGATTTGACAGGCCCGGCGTTGCTCGCCAGAGTCGCACCCCTTTGCCTGCCATCGCAGGATTGTGCTGAACAGGGGTTGCCGTTGAACGAACATTCATTGTCCATGCGCCTTGAGCGCGTGGCTGCCCACGTGCCGGTCGGTGCCCGGCTGGCCGATATCGGCTCGGACCACGGCTATCTGCCGGTGGCGCTGATGCGTCGTGGCTTGATCACTGCGGCGGTGGCTGGCGAGGTTGCGGCGACGCCGTTCCACGCGGCTGAACGCACCGTGCGCGAGAATGATCTGCAACAGCACATCAGCGTGCGCCTGGCCAATGGTCTGGCGGCGATCAAAGCCGACGACGGCATCACCGCCATCACGATCTGCGGCATGGGCGGTGAGACCATCCGCGACATCCTCGACAGCGGCAAAGACCGTTTGAACGACAAGGAACGCCTGATCCTGCAACCCAACGGTGGCGAACAGCCCTTGCGCCAGTGGCTCATGGACAACGGCTACCGCATCCTCACCGAAGAGCTGCTGCGGGAAAACCGCTTCGACTACGAAATCATCGTGGCCGAGCGCGCAGCCCTCGTGACCTACACCGATCAAGAACTGTACTTCGGCCCGCTACAGATGCAGGCACGCAGTCCTGAGTTTCTGGCGAAGTGGCAACGCATACTGCGCGAAAAGCAAAAGACCTTGGGTCAGTTCGCCCGGGCGCAGCAGGCTTTGCCCGAGGCGAAGGTACGAGAGGTCACGCGCCAGGCTGAATGGATCACGCAGTTGCTGGCTTGAGAAACCGTGGCCGGCATGTGCGCATGCGCCAATTCCGCGGGCAGGCTCGCTTCCAGATTCTGGTATTGAACTTACGTCAACACTTCGCCCTTTCGTCCCTAGGCTTTGCTTTTGTCGCCGTCACACTTGAACGGGAGTCCAAGTGTGACGGTGACGTGATGCTGCCCTCCCTTGAATTACAGTTGAGGATAACGTTGTAAATCTCTGGGGGAGAGAGTTCTGAGTTCGCTTGAAAACCCTGACGTCATTGCCTTCCTCCGCAGCCGCTACCGCCCGCTACATTCAAATTACATGTCTTCACTAAGGTCAAACGCCACGCCGCCGGCTCTCCGTCAGCGGCATTACGGCGCTCAGCTGACGACCGCGCCTTTCGGGCCACTGGCAATCAGCGCAGCGCCACAGGCGGTTTTCATGCCATCAAGCGCGATCGGCGTGCCATCGACGGTGTAGGTGCTGCTGCCCTCGGCAATCGGGAATATCCCTTTGCACAACGGGCAACTGACTTTGTGACCGACCCCGGCAATGGGCTTGCCGTTGAGGTCAGTCTGGGAGAAGGCTTCGAGGACCTTGCCACCGTGAGTGGTGGCGTCGCCCAAGCGGATAGCGTCTTTCATGTTGTCACTCCTTTGACAGATACTGCTTGCCCGCACGCCTTTTAACGTCGTGCGGACGGCGTGAAAACCGGGAGACTCACGCCCCCCTCAGTGAGCAGATTTGCCTGTTACCCCGCCGCCCGGATGAGACCCAAGGCTTTTTCCAGGGGCCTCATGTCAGGCGGGTTCTTCTGTCCGGCCTTGGAGCCCAGCCAGCGCTGCACAGGGTTCTTGGGTCCGCAGGCGAGCCGCTTGCCTTCCCCGGTTATTTCACTGGCCATAATCCTCCGCTTTACCAGCGTTCCACTTGCGTCAGTGACGCGACAAGTGAGAAGACCGTGCTCTTGCAGAAAAACGAAGAGCGCGGTGAATCCGACTTCAACGCTCGCGCTGAACTCTGGCTCGTCCACATAAGCTTCGAGGATCTGATCGATATCCCAAACTGCGTAATCTTCGCTCACTCAATCCCTCCTTTCGACTTTGGAAATCCCGGTAACGGGGACCAGCTCACCCGTTGAGCGAACCCTGATGAAGGTTCCGCCTTTTGCCCGTACGCGCGCCTCTTTTGCCATCTGATCACGTTTATCGGCATTATGACTCGTCACTTCATAGGTATGCGCCTGACCGCCCTCAATGACCGCCGTGTCGATCCTGCGCCGTTCTTCGGTGTCGGGATCTCTTACAGAATTGCCTTTGGCATCACGCAGGTAGCATTCGCATTGAATGATCGCCGTTGGATGCTTGACGCGCATTTCCTCGTTGAAGGCCTGATGCCGACGGTCCCCGTCCACGGCGTTTTTAATTCGCTGCAGGCCCCAAGGATCAACCCAGCCAACCGGGTTCGGGGCATAGACATAGAGGTTCAGACCGCCCAGATAGCCAATCGGGTCCTTGCTGATAAACCGGCCAGTCTGCGGATCATAGTAGCGGTAGCGATTGTAATGCAGGCCCGTCTCGTGGTCATGGTATTGACCCTGGAAGCGCAGCGGATTAGTCAGTCCATGCTGACGTGCCCAATCGGAGCGCCACTCCTGAATCTCTCCCCAGACCTTGTACTGCGCGCTCCAGACAATCTCGCCGTTAGCGTTGGTGATTTCCTGAGGCGTCCCCAGGTGATCACATTGATACCACGCAAGAACTTCAATCTCTGGCGCCTGCGGCGAAAAGCTCCACAGCGGATCCTCGTCCAGACTGTATGGCCCCTCGTAATCCGGCTGATCCGCCAGCCTGATCGTTTGATGTCTTAGCGCCTGAGCCACCGGCACAAAGCTGCCAGGCTCATAGATGTAATGCACGGTGCGCCCGGCGGTGCCATCCAACTGAGCCGGGGTGCTTTCCCACGCCAGATTGTCGCCATCCCAACCATATAGCGTGAAGTTGCATCCCAAGGCCCGCTGGCGACGAGCCTGTTCATCGCGGTTCCATTGCGAACCCGCTTCGGGGCGCTGTTTGACGTGAGCACTGGCGTTTTTGTAAAGGCGCCGACCGAGGGCGTCATAAGCATATTTCACACTCAGCAAAGCGTCGTCGTAACGCACCAGACGATCAAGGACGTCCCATGTCAGTTGGCTCTGGCTGCCGTTTTGCCAGCGCTCCACGAGGTTGCCACGTTCGTCATACCGGTATTGCGTGTCGGCGTATTGATACAGCCGGTCATCGAGTTGCTGGCTGTGAGCCGAATCGAGCTCCAGTGGCCGACGGATTTTGTTTATCTGCTCATCGAGCAGGTTGCCTGCCGGATCGAACGTAAATGTCTCCACCCCCAGTCGGCTGGCAGCAGTAACGATGCGCCCCACAGGATCATAGTGGTACGCCAACGGGCCACGGCGATTGTCGTTGATATGGGTCAGTTGCCCAGCGGCGTCGTAGAGGTATTCACGCTTGATCAGCGTGTTTTTATCATCGCGGCGACCCAACATCTGTTCATGAAGGTGCCCCGCAGGGTTCCAGCTCTGGGTCTGCAGCAGATTGTTGCCTTGATGCCGGGCAATCTCGCGGTGCAGGTCATCACGCTCGTAACCGACCAGGTCGTGCTCATCCAGGCGTAACCCCAATACGTGGCCACTGCCATAGGTGAGCCAACTGACCCGATGGCCATCAGGCCGGACCGTGGCGGTTCGCTGGTTCAGTGCATCATATTCGTGCTGCCAGACGGCGATCTGCGGTGTTTCCAGGCTGAGATAGTGCTGATGTTCGCGCACCAGGTTGCCTGCGGCATCATGGAACCATTGCAATCGACTTTGCGCATTACCCGCCAGGATCAGGTGACCGTTGCCGTCATAATCAAAGGTTTCACTCAGCACCTGTTCGCCAAGACTGGCGCGGCGCTCGACCACCCGCCCCATCGGATCGAAACGGAATTCGATGCTGCGATTGCCATCGACCGTGCGAGCCATTCGCCCGGTCTCGGCATCGTATTGATAACGCGTTACACGCCCGTCAAATCCGCTTTCTTCCAACACCCGCCCTATCGGGTCGTAATGAATGTGTGCACGGCGCTCGTTTTCGTTTTCAAGCGTGGTCAGACGCCCCAACAGGTCCCAGCGGTAGCGCAGCGTCTGTTCGGCCGCATCAATACGCTCAGCCAGCAGGCCCGCAGCGTTGTAGCTCCAGTTCGTACAGCGGCCCAGACCGTCGATATGTGCCAGCAATCGCCCTTCGGCGTCGCTCTCGAAATGCTCCTCGGTATTGTCCGGATGCTTGATCAGCACCCGTTGACCTAGCCGGTATTCATATTCGGTGCTTTGCCCCGCCGGATCGGTGAAACAAATCATCTGTCCGCGGTCGTCGTATTCCCAGGTACTCGTCTTGCCGGAGCAATCGACGTGTTTGATCAACTGTCCGGCGTCGTTGTATTCAAGTGTCTTTTCGTTGCCAAGTGCGTCCTTGATCGCGGTGGGCAGGCCGGCTGTGTTGTAGGCGTACTCAGTCTTGTTGCCCAGCGGATCAATGAGCTCGATCAGATTGCCGCGGTCGTCGTAACCTCGCAGCCACAGGCCGCCTTCGGCATCACAGACCTTGATCAGTTGATCCTGATCGTCATAGGCGAAATGTACGACCGTGTCATCGGCCTGAATGTGTTCAAGCAGATTGCCGCGCTCGTCATAGCGGTAACGGTCTGTGGTGCCATCGCTGTGAATGTGCCGCACGACGTTTTTCGCTTCATCGCGGAACAACCATTCCGATCGTTCATCGGCATGACGGATGCGGTAGGTGTAGCCAAGGATGTCGTAGTAGTGCCACGTCTCATTGCCATGAGCATCCGTGACGTAAGTCAGGCGAATGTTTTCGTCCCACTCCAGACGCGTATCGAAACTGCCGTCATCGGCCCATTCGCGCACTGCTTTGGCCTTGGCATCCGAGCCCTGCCACTGCAGGTTCATGCCGCGCCCGGTGCGATCGGTATACCGGGTCATCAGGTGATGCTGATATTGGTACGACCGGGCGGCGCCATTCTCGTCCTGTGATTGAATCAGGTCGCCGTACGCGTCGTATTGATAGGCACAGAGCTGCCGTTGCACCTGGCCGTTCCTGATCTCCCAAAGACCGCTCAGCCGCCCGCGTTCATCGATCATCGTGCCCACGTGCAAATGGACGTTGGCGAGATCGTCCTGATAAGTGATCAGGTCTGAGAGTACGGGGTTATCGTTGTGACGGTGCTCATAGTGCAGCATGATCCCGGCACCGTTGCGCAGTTCCACCTTGATCAGCACAAAACGCCGGCCATGGCGCAGATAGGTTTCCTTGCGCTCGACACCACGGTGCAGCAGCAAGGTGTCCTCGGTGGCGCGAATCAGGGTCAGGTTCTCGATGGCATCGTAGTGGAACTGTTCAAGGCGCGGCAGCGGGTACGCATGGCTGCGACCGTCCAGATCATGGAACATCAGCCCCTCATCGACACAGTCCAGATAACGGGTGAACTCGCTGATCCAGCGAGCCCCCAGGTTGCCTTGGTCATAGGCATCGAGACTTGAGCAGTAGGTGCGCGTCCACTCGATGGGGAACGGCCCGGGCAGGTAGAAGTCTGCGTGTTCAAGAATCTCCGAGCCCATCGCAAACGTGATGGTGTGTTTCGTACCGACCGGGACACGGTTTTTCGGGCATCCCGGAACGCCCTCAGCTCCGGCCTGATGACTGGTTTTCTCAAGGCGCCCGTCAGCTGCCTGACGTCGCGCTTGCGTGGTCTTGTCCGGCTTTATCCCGGCACTTTGCCCGGCGCCCTTGCGCTTGCGAAAGCT
Organism: Pseudomonas sp. NPDC085632; assembly: GCF_044541255.1. NCBI lineage: Bacteria > Pseudomonadati > Pseudomonadota > Gammaproteobacteria > Pseudomonadales > Pseudomonadaceae > Pseudomonas > Pseudomonas sp. NPDC085632. Next base: position 223,614 of record NZ_JBITSX010000003.1, read on the forward strand.
GGTCACCGCGCCGGCGAGCATCGAAACCAGCCAGCCAATGGAATGCTGAGTTGCAGGGTCCGCCAGTTTGTTCAACTGGCGACGCAATTCCGGGCCAAGGGGACGCAGCATCTTCGTATTGGTGAGCACCAGTTCCCTGGCTTTCTCGGGGATCAGATTTTTCGCTGCGCTATTCGCCACACCTTTGCCAGCGGCCTTGTATGCGCTGAAGGCGGCACCGAACATATTTCCGATGGCGGCCTTGGGGTCATGCAACAGCTGGCCGCCAGCGGCGCTTATTTTTGCACTCGCGGCGTTCAGATCGCCCTTGGCATCGAGCTTGCCGTTGACCGCAGTCTCCAGGCCCTTGGCGATCTCGGTGACGGCGCCCTCGCCAATTTCTCCAGCCTTGTCGAGTATCCCCGCCAGTTTGGGTTGTGCCTTCTGCACGAAATCATCAATGGTCCCGACAATCGTGGAGTTCAAATGACCCAGCAGCACTTCAATCAATGAGTCACCGAGCAGCATCTTGGCACTGTTGCGCAGTTCCTGACGAACCAGAAACAAGGTCGGGCGCAAACTCATCCGCGCCGCTGCCATATTGGGCGGCGCGGGTACCACGCCGATCAGGTTGATGCCCAGACTGACCCAGTCGAGCATCTCGCGCTGCTTGCTCTTGACCAGGGTCACAATGTCGCCCAAGGCATCAACCAGCGCCATGATGTTGCCGACAACCGGCAAGGCACCGGCCACGTTCTTGATTCGGTCAAGCGTAACGATACCGCCGCTGACCGACTGCAACCATGCATCGAATTTCGCGGCGCCGCGCCCGACATCCTTGGCGTCAACGGTATTGAGCGGGACGACGGCGACCTGGGGCTCGCGGGGTTTGCTCGTCTCGGTCATGACATCACCTCACCGGGCAACAGGCTGGAAAAAGGAGCCGGACCGGGTGCCCCCAGCGGAGTCTTCGGCAGCGATACCGTTGGCAGGCTCGGCAACTTACCCGCCCTGCTCGCCGCCCCCAGAATCCCCGAAGCACTCGGCATGGCCGCACTCGCCAGCTTCGGCAACCCGGCCACCCCGCCCTGCACAACACCTTTCACTTGCTGTGCTGTTTGCATTGCACCTTGCGCGGTCTGCACCGCACTCATCCCTGTCTGCGCCATGTCCTTGCCCTTCTCCAACATCTCCCAACTCTTGCTCGGCAACACCTGCGCGACCATCGCCTGCACCTGACTCGGCACGTCTTCGGCCCCCGGTGGATTCAACGGCCACTCCGGCTTACCGATGTAACTGCCATCGCTCCAGGTGTCCGCCGGATCCTTGCCGAACAGCACACGTGCCGGCCCCGGTGCGGCGCCGGCAACGCTGGCAAAACCTTTGCCATCGAGCTTGCCCTTGATGCTTTTGCCCAACGCATCGATGACTTCGTAATCGCCTTCCTTGATGCCCTGTCGCCCGGCGTATTGGTTGAACAATTCCAGGTTGCCCTTGCCCGGTTTCGGCGGTTCCGGGAATACCCCGGCCAAAGATTTCGCGCCGGTGTAGGCGAAGTTCGCCGCGTGCGCGGTGTACGGGCCGCTGGTGGCATGGGTGATGCCGCCGGCGTTGTAGGTCGTGGCACTGCCGCCGCCCTGGATCACCAGTTCGGTCTTGGCGGTGATGGTGATGCGGTCGGCGTTGGCGGTGATGTTGAGTTTGGCCAGCAGGTTGATGCTGTCCTTCAGCGCACGCACATCGATGTCGCCGGACGCCGCGACCAGCCGCCAGCCCATGCTCTGCACGAACAGGCGCATGCCGCGACTGGCGCTGGCCAGCAGGCGTTTGCCGATCGACAGGCTGGTGTGGCCGGTGCTGCTCAGCGCCAGGTGTTCGCCGGTGGCGATGTGGCTGGATCGCGGCGTGGTCAGGGCGATGCCGGCGGGACTGGCGAGGACCAGATGCGGCTCGGTGAATTCCGGGAATTCGTTGGCGGTGAGGTTCGCCGGACCCGAGCCGAGAACGCCTTGATGCTGGGCGTGCAGCGCTTTGGCCACGTCGTCCTGATCGCCGGCCTCTTGGGCCTGAAGCTCTTTGGCCTGCACGGCAAAACCGTCCTGCTGATCGCTGGCCGTGGCGAGGCGTTCAGCGGTTTCCGGCAAATCCTTGTGGTGCTTGGATTCGTTCGGGCGCGGTTCGGTGGTTATGAGCAGGCCGGCGGCCGCACGCACCGCACCGTGGCGGTCGGTTCTTAACTCAAACCCTTCACCGCGCGGCTGCCCACCGCTCGGGCGCGGATGAGTCAGATAACCAAGGTTAATCGCACTCGCACCATGATCACTGCGCAGCGCGATGCTGATCTCGCTGGTGGTGTCGTCGATGCGCAGTTCGTTGGAGCGGCTGCCCTTGTATTCCTTGCTCTTGACCGTGGCTAGGGTCTTGAAATCCGGCAGCTTGTACGGCGGCAGGTTCGCGCCGTGGTACAGGCAACCGGTGATCAGCGGCTGATCGGGATCGCCCTCAAGGAAGGTGATCAACACCTCCATGCCAACACGCGGAATGTTGATCGAACCAAAGGTCTCGGCCGCCCAGCTCGACGCGACACGCATCCAGCAACTGGTCATGTCGTCGTGCTTGCCTTCGCGGTCCCAGAAAAACTGCACCTTCACCCGGCCGTACTGGTCGCAGTAAATCTCTTCGCCTTCAGGGCCGCAGACCACCGCGCTCTGTGTGCCGAGGACTTTCGGTTTCGGGTGATCAAGCGGCGGACGGTACGGCACGTCCCACGGGATCGCACTGAAGCGGTTGCGATAGCCCTGGTGGAAATCGTCCTTGAGGTCGGTGGTGTCGCTGGTCACCGACTCTTCCAGCACTTGCGGCTGTTTGCCTTCGTGGAAGATTTCGGTGAGCAGCCACAAGTCATTCCAAGTCGGGTTGGCGTGGTCGGTCAGGGCGAGAAAATGACCGGTGACGAGGATCGGCTGATCGCTGTTGCCCTCGGCCAGACGGTAGTCGCTGCGATGGCGTTCCAGCGCGCGATTGGCCAGGTGTTTACCACGCTCGCGATCAACGAAACGGCCCGGGTAATCGTAGTCTTCAAGGTCTGGCTGAGCCGAACTCTTGGCGTCGCTTTCCAGTTCGATCTTCGGTTTGACGAAGTCGTAATCGCGGCGCGTGGTGCGGCTGGTGCGCGTGGCCAGGCGCAGGCCGAAACGCTTGACCACCGGTTTGTCGGCGACCAGCCCGGAATCCTGCTGATAGGCCACTGGCGCGAGTTTCGGGAACACCGTCTGGTCATCGCCGAAGGTCAGTTTGTGCCCGCTCGACGTGTGCTGGAAGTGGTAGTGAATGCCCTCCTCCTCACACAGGCGCTGAATGAAATCCAGGTCCGACTCGTCGTACTGCACGCAGTAAATACGCTCGGGGTAAATCGCGCTGAGCTGGAAGTGATAATCGCTGGCGAGGATGCCGTGTTCTTCCAACACCTTGCTGATGATCTGCTGCACGGTCATCTGCTGGAAGATGCGCTGATTGACCCGGTGCGCGAGGTACGCCAGTTGCGGGCGCAAGGAGATTTTGTAACGGGTCAGGCGCTTGCCCGCCTCGCCCTGGACGATGCTGTAGACCAGCCCGTGAATCCCGCTGCCGCTCGGCGACAGCTGAAGAAACGCCAGTTTGTGCAGCACGCTTTCGAGGTTGATCGAAGCCTTTTCGCTGACCAGTTCCAGCTCGAATTCGAACGGCGTGTTGAGGGCCTCACGACCGGTGAACGACAGCACCTGGAAGTCGCTGTCGATGCCATCGACGGTCAGATTGAAATGAGGCTGGTTGGCCGGTGAGAACATTCCTTGTCCCTCGTGCAGATGTGCAACGCGCATCAGATTGAAAGAATCCGATGCGAAAAATCCTGGATCAAGCAGTGAACTCGACCAGCAGCACTGGTCGAGTCGGTATCTTCATCAGCCGCGATTAAACGACTGGAGCACGCCAGTCATCGGAACCCGAAGTACCGGAGACTTCGTGGGTCCAGGTGATTTTGCGGTAGGTGAACTGCACTTCTTCCAGGTGGGTGAAGTGCGCGTTGCCTGGATCCTGGCAGTTGTGCATTTTGTTGTTGATGGCGACGATGATCGCGTCTTCCAGTTTGGTGGTGTAGTAGTGCTCTTGGGTGCCTTGCGCCGAAGTGCGATACCACTGGATAACGATTTCGCTCATGCGCTCGCCAGAAGTCAGCGCCGCTTGCAGCAGCGGCGAAGCCTTGTCGTAGACCTTGGTGATCACAACTGGCTTGTGCACGCGCTGACCGGTTGGCTGACCGGATTGCGGGTCACGCGGGATGATCACGTCGTGGGTGAAAGCCTGAACCATGACCTGGTCTTCGTGGCCTTCCTGGAAGGTGTTGCCTACGGAGTCAGCGGTGAAAGCGCCGGCAGTGATCAGGCCTTGTTTTTCGCCGGTAATCGACATGTACGCTGGTGTTGCCATGGGGTGCTCTCCTTGCTCAAAACACACAACCGACAGGCACCATTGCCTGTCCGGGCAGGCTTGAGCTATCAAACTCCATGCCAGTTATCACAAAGCCATTACTCTTCAACGCCTTAAACAAACAGCCCGTACGCCGACCTTTGAATAAACGAGATTAAACAGATAAAAGTGCGCAACTTTTTGCGCAGTACTGTGCAAAAAGTTGCGCAGTTGGCTGCAAGCCACGGTTCATAAGGCCTGAATAGACTTTTTGGGATGAAAACAGGCCGGGGACTGCGCAACTTCTTGCGCACTTCTGCGCAAACACCCATTTGATACACCACATCACAAATGATGTACCTCAAGGCCTATTTATCAATCTTGCGCAGCTTCTTAAAGTTCATTCCAACAGCGGCCCATCATCCTGACGGGTTGGCCAGTGGAGCGATTCCCATGCCTTTCATCAGCGTACGCATCACCCGTGACGGCGTGACCCGGGAACAGAAAGCCCAGATCATCAAAGAGATCACCGAAACGATGGAGCGGGTTCTGCACAAAGACCCGAAACTCACCCACATCGTGATCGAAGAAGTCGACACCGATAACTGGGGTTATGCCGGCATCACCACCACCGAGTATCGCCAACAGTTAACGGATTCGCAGTCGTGAGCCGTACAGTGAAAATCGATTTCGTCTCGGATGTCGTTTGCCCCTGGTGCGCATTGGGCGCCACCGCGCTGGAGCAGGCGATCCACAATCTGGCGGGCGAAGTCGACGTGGAACTGACTTACAAACCGTTCGAACTGAACCCGGACATGCCCGCCGAAGGTGAGCACGCCATCGAGCACATGATGCGCAAATACGGGCGCAGCGCTGAGCAAGTGGCGGATCGCAACGCGATGATCATCGAACGCGGCGAGCAGATCGGTTTTCACTTCGACCTGGAAAAACGCAGCCATTTTCACAACACCTTTGACGCCCACCGACTGCTGTTCTGGGCCGCCACACAAGGACGTCAGCGTGAGTTCAAGCAAGCCTTGCTCAAGGCCTACTTCACTGACGGCGAAAACCCGAATAACCGCACCACGCTGGCAACTCTGGCAGGTGCCGTAGGGCTCGACAGCCAGCGTGCGCATGAAGTGCTGGCAAATGCAGAGTTCAGCCAACAGGTGCGCGAACTCGAGCGGTTTTATCAGCAGCGCGGCATCGACTCGGTTCCGGCCATGGTCCTCGATGACAAGCAGGTCATCCCCGGTTCCCAGTCCATTGCTTATTACGAGCAAGCGTTACGTCAGGCTGCACAGGTTGCGGCGCACGCCTGAAAACCGAAATCCGTTTTTCAAACCATTCAGATTGCATGAGGAAACATCATGAACACGTCCAAGAAAGTTGTTGTGATCACCGGCGCCTCGCAAGGCATTGGTGCAGGCCTGGTCAAAGGTTTCCGTGAACGCGGCTATCAGGTTGTCGCGACGTCCCGCTCGATCAAACCGTCCACCGACCAGGATATTCTCGCCGTCGCCGGTGACATCGCCGACCCGCAGACCGCCGAGCGCGTGATTCGCGAAGCCGTTGCACGTTTCGGGCGTATCGACACGCTGGTCAACAACGCCGGAATTTTCGTCGCCAAGCCGTTCACCGAATACAGCAAGGAAGACTACGCACAAGTAGTGGCGACCAACATGAGCGGCTTCTTCCACATCTCGCAATTGGCCATTGCCGAAATGGAAAAAAACGCCAGCGGCCACATCGTCAGCGTCACCACCAGCCTGGTTGATCACGCGATTGACGGCGTGCCGTCGGTGCTCGCTTCGCTGACCAAAGGTGGCATCAACGCAGCGACCAAATCGCTGGCCATCGAGTACGCCAAGCGCGGCATTCGGGTCAACGCGGTGTCACCGGGCATCATCAAAACGCCGATGCACGGCGAAGAAACCCACGCCGCCCTCGGCAGCCTTCACCCGGTTGGCCATATGGGTGAAATCGACGACATCGTGCAAGCGATCCTCTACCTGGACGGCGCAAACTTCGTCACCGGCGAGATCCTCCATGTCGACGGTGGGCAGAGCGCTGGCCACTGAGACCGCCCCGCCGCACTGCCGGTGTGTACCGGCGGTGCCGCTTCATGAGATAAGGCGGAGGATGAAATGTCAGTTGATCCTCGGTGTACTCACATGAAGCGCCACTTTGAAGACTTGCAGTTAGGCAGCATCGAACTCTTTTGCCTCGCCGCTGAAGCCGGCAGCTTCACCGCCGCCGCGCAGCTCGCCGGTGTAACTCCGGCCGCCGTGAGCCGGTCGATTTTGCGTCTGGAACAGCGCTTGGGTTCGCGCCTGTTTGCCCGAACCACGCGCAGCATTCGCTTGACCGAAGCGGGCAGAAACTTTTTCGTCCAGTGCAGCCAGGCGCTGACGCAACTGGTCGAAGCGCAACAAGAAGTCATGGGCGCACAGTCGTCACCCTCAGGGCTGTTGCGCATCAGCCTGCCCACCACTTACGGGCATCACCGTATCCTGCCGCTGCTGCCAAAATTCCGCGCGCTCTACCCTGATGTCACCGTCGACATCCACTTGGGCAACCGCAATATCGACTTTGTCGGCGAAGGCTACGATCTGGCGATCCGCGTCCGCGCCCAACCGGATTCGACCATGGTCGCGCGCCTGCTGGAGGATGCAAAACTGGTGGTGGTGGCCTCGACCGATTATTTGAAAAAGGCTGGCACACCGCAGACGCTTGAGGATCTGGTTCAACACGAGTGCATTCAGTTTGAACTGCCGAGTAGCGGGCGGCGGATCTCCTGGCTGTTCCAGGAGGATGGCCATGATCGTGAAGTGTTTTCCGACGGCGGTTACTCCTGTTCCGATGACGTGCTCGGCGGCGTCACCCTGGCCAAACACGGCGCGGGTGTCTTCCAGACCTACAAGTTCATCGTCGAAAAAGAGCTGGCCGACGGCAGCCTTGTCGAGGTTCTACAACCTTACGCCGGCCGCTCGCGACCTTACACCCTGCTCTACCCGCACGGCCGATATGTGCCGCAACGGGTCAGGGCGTTTGTCGACTTTCTGTTGCAGTTTCGTGATGAGTGGGCCAGTTAACGCTGATTAAATCGGCGCAACAAAAATGATAAAAGCCTGCTTTTCAGGGCAGGCTTTCGTTTGTATCGCGCAGGCTTACTTCTGCTGAGCAGTCAGCGCCGAGTAGCTGTTCATCAGGTTGCGATAGTTGGGAATCCGCTGCGACAGCAGGTTACCCAGTCCTTCAATGTCGTTGCGCCAGTCGCGGTGCAGCTCACAGGCTACCGAGAACCAGTTCATCATCTGTGCGCCGGCCTGAGTCATGCGGCTCCACGCGGCTTGTTGCACGGTGGTGTTGAAAGTGCCGGACGCATCGGTCACCACGAACACATCAAACCCTTCCGCCAGCGCCGACAAGGTCGGGAACGCCACACACACATCGGTCACTACACCGGCAATGATGATTTGTTTGCGGCCGGTAGCCTTGATCGCTTTCACAAAATCTTCGTTGTCCCACGCGTTGATCTGACCTGGACGAGCGATATACGGCGCGTCCGGGAACATCTCTTTCAGTTCCGGCACCAGCGGGCCGTTCGGGCCTTGTTCGAAACTGGTGGTGAGGATGGTCGGCAGCTCAAAGAACTTGGCCAGATCGGCCAGGGCCAGCACGTTGTTCTTGAACTCGTTGGGCGAGAAGTCCTGCACCAGGGAAATCAGGCCGGTCTGGTGGTCGACCAGCAACACGATGGCGTCGTCTTTGTTCAGGCGGTTGTAGGTTGGAGTGGTCATGGTCTGCTTCCCTTTTGAGTTTTTGAATTTGTTGTTGCGTTCAAGTTGGGTACAGATTACTGACGCACAGGGACGGGATAAATCGGCTGAAAAGCGTTTCACCGTCAACTCAAAAAGGACAATGCCTATCAGCCCCCCTCTGCTTCACTGTTGGCAGAAAGCGACAATGAGGCGGTCATTTCAGCGTGGCACACCGCAAGTATTTCATCGGCCAGCGCTGAATCATCCGGGCAGGCCCGCGACAGGATAATCGCGCCAACCGCACGCGCCAGCATGTCGATCATTTTCACTCGCCCCTCACCAGATGCCGCGTCGGGCCCTGTCGGGTACTTGTCGCCAAGCGTCTGCAGCGTGCGCTCGATGCCATCGGCAAAGGCGGTTTTCACATCGTCGGACTGACGCGCTGCGTCACCGCATAAGGCAGCCATGGTGCAACCGCTGCCCCGTCCATCCCGATGTTCTCTCGACACATAGACGTCGACAAAGCCCTGAACATCGAGCGTTTCGGCACCGACCAATGACCGAGCAAGGCTGTTGGCCGAGGCTTCGGACATCAGGTCGGCCTTCGAGCCGAAGTGTTTGTAGAAACCGCCGTGGGTGAATCCGGCCGCCGCCATGAGATCCGCGACGCCGACACCGTCAAAACCGCGCTCGCGAAACAATACCGACGCGGTCTCGACGATGTGCTCGCGGTTCGCCTGCGCCTGGGCTTTGGTCACTCTCACGTGCAATACCTCCACTGAAAATCATGCGCCGATGATACATAGATGTCAGCCATAATCAAAATCATTGACAGCTTAGATTTCGATCATCATCCTAATTGCAGGCATTATCGCTACTCATCCACAGGCACGGATCAAACCCATGACCGATCAAACTCTGTTCTCGCCGTACACGCTTGGCTCCCTGACGCTGGCGAATCGAATCGTTCTCGCGCCGTTGACCCGTAATCGAGCGGGCGAAGGCTTCGTGCCCAGTGAATTCGCGGCCACTTATTACAGTCAACGCGCCTCCGCCGGCCTGCTGATTTCAGAAGCGACGCAGATCTCCCGACAGGGCCAGGGCTATCAGGACACCCCGGGGATTTACACGCAGGCGCAGATAGATGGCTGGCGCAAGGTGACCGCAGCCGTACACGAAAAAGGCGCGAAGATCTTCCTGCAACTTTGGCATGTCGGCCGCGTTTCACACGTTGACCTTCAGGAAAACGCTGCCGCGCCTGTCGCCCCTTCGGCGTTGCGCGCGGCGACCAAAGTATTCGTCAACAACCGTTTTGCGGACGTTTCAGCGCCGCGCGCGCTGGACATCAGCGAGCTGCCGGGCATCGTCAACGATTTCCGTCAGGCAGCAGCCAACGCTATTGCTGCAGGTTTTGACGGGGTGGAAATCCACGGTGCCAACGGCTATTTGCTCGATCAATTCATCAAGGATGGCGCCAACGTGCGCACCGATGCCTACGGCGGCTCGATCGAGAATCGTGCGCGCTTGTTGCTGGAAGTGACGGCCGCGGTCGTCGCCGAGATCGGCGCAGATCGCACCGGCATTCGTCTCTCGCCCGTGTCGCCGGCCAACGGGGTGTCGAGCAGCGACCCGCAAGGACAATTCGATTACATCGTCGAGCAACTCGACGCGCTGGGCATCGTTTATCTGCACGTGGTCGAAGGCGCTACCGGTGGACCGCGCGATGTCGCGCCGTTCGATTTCGGTGCTCTGCGCCAGCGCTTCAAAAACACTTACATCGCCAACAACGGCTACGACCTCGATCTTGCAAACGTGCGGGTCGCCGAAGACCAGGCCGATCTGATCGCCTTCGGTCGCCCGTTCATTGGCAATCCCGATCTGGTCGAGCGCCTGGCGGCCGGTGCGCCGTTGGCCGGTTTCAACCCCGCCACCCTGTATGGCGGCGGCGCAGAAGGCTACATCGACTATCCGACCCTGGCTGAATGGAGCGCTGCTGCCCAATAAGCCGAGCACCAGCGCATTTACTGCCTCTCCTTAATCGATTTTTTGAAAAGAGATGACCCTATGAACGCCCACCCTGCTGTTCTGATCACTGGCGCCTCTACCGGCATCGGAGCGGTTTACGCCGAACGCTTCGCCCAACGCGGGCATGATCTGGTGTTGGTCGCCCGCGACCTTGAGCGCCTGAAAACACTCGCCGCGAAACTGCGTAACAAACACAGCGTCGCCGTGGATGTGCTGCAGGCAGACCTGACCCAACTCAGCGATCTGCACACCGTCGAAGCACGCCTGCGCGACGATGCGCGTATTGGCATCCTCGTCAATAATGCGGGTGCCGCGCAGTCCGGCACCTTCATCGAGCAGAGCACCGACCAAGTGGCCAATCTGGTCGCCCTCAACACCACGGCACTGGTGCGGCTCGCCAGTGCCATCGCTCCCCGTTTGGCCAAGGCCGGTGACGGCGCGATTATCAACATCGGCTCGGTGGTCGGTCTGGCCCCGGAGTTCGGCATGTCGGTGTACGGCGCGACCAAAGCGTTTGTCCTGTTCCTGTCTCAGGGGTTGAGCCTGGAACTGTCGCCACTGGGCGTCTACGTGCAAGCCGTACTGCCGGCCGCTACCCGCACGGAAATCTGGGACCGCGCGGGCATCGACATCAACACCTTGAGCGAGATCATGGAAGTCACCGATCTGGTCGATGCGGCGCTGGTCGGTTTCGATCGTCGTGAGCCGGTGACCATTCCGCCGCTGCACGAAGGTGAGCGCTGGGATGCCTTGCAAACCGCGCGGCAGGGCCTGCTGACACAGATCCGCCAGTCGGCCGTCGCGCAGCGTTACCTGGCGTGAGTCCGATGCAACCAATGCCTTTCGTCAAAGCCGCCAACCAATCAATTTTGGTTGGCGGCACGGCCTTCGCCTATCGAGACCTCGGCCTCAAGTCGGCGGTGCCGCTGATCCTGCTCAATCATTGGGGCGCGACACTCGACGATTTCGATCCACGGATAGTCGATGGTCTGGCGCGAACCCGACGTGTGATCGCCATTGACTATCGCGGTGTCGGTGGCTCAGGCGGCACCGCGCCCCTGACCGTCGCGCAAATGGCCGACGACGTTATCAGCCTGATCGCTGCGCTGGAATTCAACAGCGTCGATCTGCTGGGTTTTTCCCTCGGCGGATTCGTTGCTCAGGATATTTCGCTCAAAGCCCCCGCTTTGGTGCGGCGCCTGATTCTGACCGGCACCGGACCTGCTGGCGGAGTCGATATCGCCAAGGTCGGTGCGGTTTCCTGGCCACTGATGTTCAAGGGTTTGCTGACCCTGCGCGACCCGAAATTCCACCTGTTTTTCACCACAACCGCCAACGGACGGCGGGCCGCGACAGACTTTCTGCACCGTTTGAAAGAACGCCGCAAAGATCGCGACAAGCGCCCGACACCCAGCGCTTTTCTGCGCCAGTTGAAAGCCATCAAGGCATGGGGCAAACAGGCACCACAGAACCTTGGAGGCCTGCAAATCCCGACACTGGTGGTCAACGGTGACAACGACATCATGGTGCCCACGGTCAACTCGATTGATCTGGCGAACCGGATTCCCTACGCGCAACTGATCATTTATGAAGACGCCGGACACGGCGCGATTTTCCAGAACTACGCTGACTTTGTCAGTAAAGCGCAGGCGTTTCTCGACAGCTGAGTCGATCTGCTCAGACAACGCTGCCCTCCCCCAAAACTGTGAGAGCCGTCCCCACCATGAAAGCTTATTTTATCGATCGCTACGGCAAGCAGAACGGGCGTATTGGCGATGTCTCCGAGCCTGTGTCCGGCGCCCACGACGTGCTGATTGAAGTCCATGCGGCCAGCGTCAACGTACTCGATTCAAAGATTCGCAGCGGCGAATTCAAACTGATTCTGCCGTATTCATTCCCCTTGGTACTGGGCAACGATTGTGCCGGCGTGGTGATTGAGATTGGCGCAGCAGTCAAGGGTTTCAAGCCCGGCGACGCGGTGTATGCGCGCGTGCCCGAACAGCGAATCGGCACGTTCGCCGAGCGAATCGCCGTCGACCAAAACGCGGTGGCCTTGAAGCCCTCCAATCTCAACATGGAGCAAGCCGCCGCTATCCCTTTGGTTGCCCTGACAGCCTGGCAAGCGCTGGTCGACATCGCCCGTTTGCAAAAGGGCCAAAAGATCTTGATTCACGCCGGTTCCGGCGGTGTCGGCACCATCGCCATTCAACTGGCCAAACACCTCGGTGCTTTTGTCGCGACCACCACCAGCACCGCGAATGTCGAGTGGGTTAAAGCGTTGGGCGCTGACGTGGTGATTGATTACAAGCACCAGCAATTCGAGCATGAACTGCGCGAATACGACGTGGTGCTGAACAGCCTTGGCGCTGACGTTCTGGAGAACTCGCTCAAGGTACTCAAACCGGGCGGCCAGCTGATTTCCATTTCAGGCCCGCCAACCGCAGAGTTCGCCAAGGCGCAAGGATTAGCCTGGCCACTGCGGCAAGTCATGCGTTTGTTGAGCCTGAGTATTCGGCGCAAGGCGCGCAAGCAGGATGTCCGTTACAGCTTTCTGTTCATGCGGGCGAACGGTGCACAACTGCAAGAAATCGCCACCCTCATCGAGGCCGGCCACATCACGCCGGTGCTGGACCGCACCTTCGCCTTCGAGTCAGCGGGCCAAGCCCTGACTTACGTCGAACAGGGCCGTGCGAAAGGCAAGGTAATCGTGCAGATCAAATAGTTGCCTGCCTGTAATCATCTGGCGAAAGAACCATGGATAACGTTGTCTGCGACACCGACAAGCCCCCCGCCGACGAACCGCAAGACACGGAGAACAAACACCCTCCTGAACCCGCGAACCACGTGACACCCGACCCCAAGCAGCACAAGGCAATACTTGGCGTTGTTCCGATCGTATGGCGGCCCTTGATGCTTGAGCCCTAAGTGTTCAACGCGCATGGGTGAGATGATGGTGGCGAGTTTGCTGGAAAGCTTTGCCGGCAAGACGCCGCAGGGTTGTGTCACTGGCTAAGTGGCGGGTGCCGAAACAGCTGCCCTCACCCTAGCCCTCTCCCCCAGGAGAGGGAACCGATTGGGGGATATTGGCGATAAGCGCCGACCTGCAATAGCTCCTGTGAATGCAATACCGCCAAGCATTGCGGATGGACCCGTAATCGACGCGAGCTGTCAGGTCGATGCATAACGCAAGACACCTCGGTCGGCTCCCTCTCCCCCGGGAGAGGGCTGGGGTGAGGGGCCGCCGTTGTAGCGTCGAGCTCGGCTTACAAGGTGTAGGAAATCCCCACCTGCACCGTTCTCGGCGCACCCGGATAGGCGTAGACATTACCGAACGCGCCCTCTTCATAATCCCGATCAAACAGATTCTTCACGTCAAGATTGAGCCGCACCTTCTCGTTGACCTTATAGAAGCCGAGTAAATCGACAACCGTGTAGCTGTCCATCGAGAACGCGGTATTGGCGGTTTGCCCGGCGCGTTCGTCGACATACTTGAGTCCGGTGCCCAGGCCCAGGCCTTTGAGCGCACCGTCCTGAAACTCGTAGACGTTGAGCAGGCTGAAGCTGTTTTGCGGAATATTCATCAGACGCGTGCCCGAGCGGATCACGTTGTCCTTGGTCACTTCGGCATCCACGTAGGCGTAGCCGCCGATAACGCGCCATTCTGGCGTGAGGTTGCCGGCGACGTTCAGATCGAAACCACGGCTGCGCACCTCCCCGGCTGCCACACTGAAGATCGAGTCCACCGGGTCGGTGGTCAGCACGTTGCGTTTTTCGATCTGATAGATCGCCGCATCGACGCTCAACTGATGATCCAGCGCTTCCCACTTGATGCCCATTTCATAGGACTTGCCTTTCTCCGGCGCAAAGCCTCCGCCCACTCGGCTCGCGCCGGTGTTGGGCTTGAACGAGCGCGCAGTGTCCGCATAAACCGCCAGCGTGTCGGTCAGGTCGTAGGTCACGCCGAGGCGCGGGGTCACCGCGTTGTCGCTGGCCTGCCAGTTTTTGCCGCCCGGCACGTAGGTTTCATAGTCGTGTTCGAAACGCTCGAAACGCGCCCCGGCCAGAACCTTCAGGCGCTCGGTCAACGCCACCTGATCCTGCACGAACGCGGCGTAGGTCTTGAGGTTTTCCTTGTCGTGGGTCGGCGTGCGGGTCAGTGCCGGGCGCGGCTGGCCGTAGACCGGATCGAAGATGTCGATCGGGTAGGCGCCGACCGCGCCGCTGGAGCGCTGAATGATCGACTTGTAGTCGTAATCTTCGTATTCGATACCGGTCAGCAAGGTGTGCTGCAAGCCACCGGTGCTGAAATGCCCGGTCAGATTGAGCTGAGTGTCCTTATCGGTCCACTCCAGTTTGCGGTAGTTGAAGTTACGCCCCAGGGTTCGACCGTCAGCGGCAATGCCGTTGGCTTCGATCGCATTGCCCTCAAGCGAGCCGTCGAGCCACTGAAAACCTCCGCCCAGCGTCCAGTCATCATTGAGCAGATGTTCGAAGCGCAGTTGCGCCATGTTGTTGTCGTTGTGCAATTTGCCGGCGTCTTTTTCGCCGAAAAACGTGTCGCGCGAGGCGGTGCCTATCTGCTTGGCGTAACGCGTCACGCCGCGATCCAGAGGATGATTGTTGCGCATGAAATCACCCTCGAAGATCACCCGGGTGGTATCGCTGGCCTGCCAGGTCAGCACTGGCGTGATGCCGTAGCGTTCGGTCTCGACGTGATCGCGGAAGGTATCGCCGCCCTCGCCCACCACGTTCAATCGATAGGCCAGGCGCCCCTCTTCGTCCAGTGGGCCCGAGGCGTCCAGCGTGCCGCGCTTCATGCCTTGATCATTCAACTGACTGCCGAGGGTGACCGTGCGCTCGGCCAACGGCTGCTTGGAAACAACGTTGAAGGTGCCGCCGGGATCGCCACGGCCGTACAGCATCGTCGCCGGCCCGCGCAGCACTTCCAGACGCTCAATGGTGTTGGCGTCGGGCATGTTCGGGTAGCCGCGATTGATCGGGAAACCGTTGCGGTAGAACTCGCCGGTGGTGAAGCCGCGCACGGTGAATGTGGTCAGGCCCTGCCCGCCGAAATTGTTCGCCCGACCGACGCCGCCGGCATAATCCAGCGCGTCTTGCAGACGGGTGGCGCCGAGGTCTTCGATCGCATCCTTGGTCACTACGCTGATCGATTGCGGGGTTTCATGAATCGAGGTGTCGGTACGGGTGGCACTGGCCGAACGTGTCGCGCGATAACCCTGCACCGGGCCGTCGGCCCGTTCGTAATCCGCCGTGCCGACCACGTCGGTTGCGTCCAGTTCAAGTGCTGCGGATGTTGAATCGGCCTGTTCGGCCCATGAGGAAGAAGACAACGCTTGCAGCACACACACGGAAAGCAGAGTACGACGCATGAAATGAGAACCTTACGAATAGGCCAGAACGAAGGGCAAAACCGCCAGCAAAGCGCCGGCGATGGTATACCAAGCGTTCCGTTATTGAAACTTATTCCCATTCGTATGTTTAACCGACCGAATGCCGGCAGGCAGGTCACCTATTACGTCGCACAAAAACCCGGTTCAAACGTGCAAAAGCTGTTTCGTCATCGCCATCGAGGTCTCCAGCGATTGCCCGGTACGCTGCAATTTGTTCAGCAAACTGGCGCCCAACCAGAGCTGATACAGGGTTTCCGCCAGATGTCGGGCATCACCCTGAGGCAGGCTGTTTTCGGCCTGGCCCTGCTCGATGCACAGGCTGATACGCGCCACCACTTGCTCGGCACCATCGCGCAAGGTGAGGCGCATCGACTCCGACAGATCAGCCACTTCGGCGCTGAGCTTGACCACCAGACACTCATCGCCGTGGCCTTCGAGAGTGCAGCGGTTCTGCCAGCCCTGCCAGTAATCCATCAGCCGCTCATAGGCGCTCAGCCCCGGCAGCGTCAGGCGTCGCTCCATGTCGGCGAGGTAGCCGACGAAGTAATCCGCCAGCAATGCCTGGCCGTACAACTCTTTGGATTTGAAGTAATGATAGAACGAACCCTTGGGCACACCGGCGGTTTGCAGGATTTCGTTGAGGCCGACACTGGTGAAGCCCTTCTCGGCCATCATCCGGTGGCCGGTGTCGAGCAGGTGTTGGCGGGTGTCGTCGTAGGTCGCTTTCATGGGGCGCAAGTTACCAGGCAATAGACCAGTCGTATATTGGGAGGAACGGAAGTTTGCCACACCTGTCGATGAAAAACCGCAGGATAAAAAATTACTAGACGACTGGTCTAATTGGAATCTATGCTGCGCCCCGACAAACGTTTTCTGACCGGTGTGGCCGATGTGCGAATCCTTCGCCCAATCGAAGACACCTGATCGACTCAAGGTGCTCTATGAAAATCCTGATGGTTTTGACTTCCCACGATCAACTCGGCAACACCGGCAAGAAAACCGGCTTCTGGCTGGAGGAGTTCGCCGCGCCCTACTACGCCTTCAAGGACGCTGGCGCCGAGGTCACGCTGGTTTCGCCGGCCGGTGGTCAGCCGCCGCTGGACCCGAAAAGCGATGAGCCCGATGCCCAGACGGCCGAGACCGATCGTTTCCGCAAGGACCCGACCGCACAGCAGGCACTCGCCAACACCGGGCGCTTGGCCGATGTCAGCGCCGATGATTTCGATGCGGTGTTTTACCCGGGCGGCCACGGCCCGCTGTGGGACCTGGCCGAAGACAAGCAGTCGATCGCGTTGATCGAAGCGTTTGACCGCGCTAACAAGCCCCACGGTTTTGTCTGCCATGCGCCGGGTGTGTTGCGTCACGCCCTCACCGCTGACGGCAAACCGCTGGTCCAGCATCGCCAGGTCACTGGTTTCACCAACGCCGAAGAAGAGGCCGTTGGCCTGACGGACGTGGTGCCGTTCCTGATCGAGGACGAATTCCAGCGCCTCGGCGGTTATTACTCGAAAGTCGCTGACTGGCAGGTTCATGTGGTCGCCGATGGGCAACTGGTCACAGGCCAGAACCCTGCCAGCTCCGCCGCTGTCGCCGAGAAACTGCTGAAGATGCTGGGCTAAAACCCACGCACACCCCTTCCAGACGCCGGGTGCTTCTTGCCCGGCGTTATTTTTTCACCCAATCAATAGTCGACTGGTCTAATAAACCAGGAACAAGGTCACTCATGAACAACAACCCTTTCTTTACCCCCGCCAAACTCGGCCATCACACCCTGAAAAACCGTATCGTCCTGCCGCCCCTCACCCGCCAGCGCAGCACCCAGCCGGGCAATATCGCCAATGAGCTGATGGCCGAGTATTACCAACAGCGCGCCGGCGCCGGGTTGCTGGTCACCGAAGGCACGCAGATCGAACCCCGTGGCCAGGGTTATGCGTGGACGCCGGGCATTCATACGCCTGAGCAAATCGCCGGATGGCGCAAAGTCACCGAGGCGGTGCATGCCGTGGACGGGGTGATTTTCGCCCAGTTGTGGCACGTCGGCCGCGTCTCCCACACCGCATTGCAACCCGACGGCGCGGCGCCGGTTTCGGCCTCCGCCGTGGCTACAGACCGGGTCAGCGTGTTTATCGAAACCGCACCCGGCGCCGGTGAACTGGTTCCGCCGTCGGCACCTCGTGCGCTGAGCACCGATGAAGTTCAGGAACTGGTGCAGCTTTATATCCAGGCCGCACGCAACGCCATGGACGCGGGTTTCGATGGCATCGAATTGCACTGCGCCAACGGTTATCTGGTCAACCAGTTCATCTCGGCTCACAGCAACCTGCGCGACGATCAGTACGGTGGTTCGCTGCACAATCGCCTGCGCTTTCTCAAGGAAGTGGTCGCCGGCGTCGCCGAGTGCATCGGCAAGGAAAAAGTCGGCGTGCGTTTTGCCCCGTTGTTCACCACCACCGATGAAGCACGCACCTACCTGGGCATGGTCGAGGAAGATCCGCACACCACCTATATCGAAGCGATCAAAGTGCTACAGGACGTGGGCATTGCCTATCTGTCCATCGCCGAAGCCGACTGGGACAACGCGCCAGCGATGCCACAAACGTTCCGTCAGGCTGTGCGCGACACTTTCAGCGGAGCGATCATTTATGCCGGGCGCTACACCGCGCAATCCGGTGCGCAACTGCTCGCTTCCGGGCTGGCAGACTTCGTCGCTTTCGGCCGCCTGTTCATGGCCAACCCCGATCTGCCGGCGCGGATTGCCAATGACTGGCCGTTGAATGCGTTGAACCCGGCGACGGTGTATGGCGGCAACGCCGAAGGCTATACCGACTACCCCGTTTATCCCGGCTAACTCCCTCCCCGCAGCGTAAAGCGCTTCCGAAACAGCGGGAGCGTTCATCCGAGTCGGAGTGCAAGCCCTTGTGGGAGCGAACCTGCTCGCGAAAGCGGCGGGTCAGTCACCCACAATGTTGAATGTGACGACGCCTTCGCGAGCAGGCTCGCTCCCACAGGGGGATGTGAATATTCACCGCACAAAAACCTATACAAAAACTAAAATACGTACAACTATCTGGACTTAACATTTAAACGTCCACGCGGCAGCCTGCTGCTCACTACGCTGAATCCGTGAAATGAACAAAACCCATCGGCTGTGCCTCGTTCTGGGCGACCAGTTATCGTTTGATCTGGCTTCATTGGCAGGTCTGGATCGCGAACATGATCGTGTGCTGCTGGTCGAGGTCATGGAAGAAGCCAGCCACGTTGCTCATCATCCGCAAAAAATCGCCTTGATCTTCAGCGCCATGCGTCACTTCGCTCAGGCACTGAAAGACCTGGGCATCCCTGTGCAGTACGTGACCCTCGACGATCCGCAGAACAGCGGCTCGGTGCCCGGCGAATTAAAGCGCTGGCAGGCGTTGCTGCAGGCGAACGAGGTGCACCTGACCGAATGCGGCGACTGGCGTCTTGAGCAATCACTGAAGGACTGTGGTGTGCCGATCCACTGGCACGCCGACAACCGCTTCCTGTGCAGCCGCGACGAATTCCGCGCTTGGGCCGCTGGCAAAAAGCAGTTGCGCATGGAGTTCTTCTATCGCGAAATGCGCCGCAAAAGCGGCCTGCTGCTCAATGGTGACGGCACGCCGGTCGGCGGCGCGTGGAACTTTGATGCCGACAATCGCGAAGCCCTGCCCAAATCCGTGAAGGCGCCCTACCCGGCTGGTTTTACTAACGATGCAATCACCCTCGAAGTCCTCGCACTGGTCAAGCAACGCTTCGCCAGTCACTACGGCAGTCTGGATGACTTCAACTATCCGGTGACCCACGCCGATGCCCAGACACTGTGGGCGTATTTTATCGACTACGGGCTGGCGGGCTTCGGCGATTATCAGGACGCCATGGCCAGCGACGAACCGTTTCTGTTCCATGCCCGCATCAGCGCGGCGCTCAATATTGGCTTGCTGGATCTACGCCAACTCTGCAGTGATGTGGAGTCTGCCTACTGGTCCGGCAGTATTGCCCTGAATGCCGCCGAAGGCTTCATCCGGCAACTGATCGGCTGGCGTGAATACGTCCGTGGCGTCTACTGGCTGCACATGCCGGAGTACGCCGAGGGCAATGCCTTCGGTAATACGCGGCGCTTGCCTGAGTTTTACTGGACCGGCACAACGCAGATGAACTGCATGCGCCAAGCCATTGGCCAGAGCCTGAAACACGCCTACGCCCATCACATTCAGCGCCTGATGGTGACGGGCAATTTCGCCCTGCTCGCCGGCATCGCGCCGAGTCAGATCTGTGAGTGGTATCTGGCCATTTACATGGACGCGTTCGACTGGGTCGAGCTGCCTAATACCCTCGGCATGGTCATGCACGCCGATGGCGGGTACCTCGGCTCCAAGCCTTATTGCGCCAGCGGCCAGTACATCAACCGGATGTCCGACTACTGTCGCGACTGTGCTTACTCGGTGCGCGAAACTACGGCTGACAACGCTTGCCCGTTCAATGCCTTGTACTGGCATTTTCTGATGCGCCACGGTGACCTTCTGCGCGGCAATCAGCGCATGGGCATGATGTACAAAAACCTTGATCGCATGCCGCAGGAAAAACAGCAGGCTTTGTGGCAACGCGGGCAAGGGCTGCTCGACAGACTGGATCGCGGCGAGTCGCTATGAAAACGCGTAAGCCCTTGGCTCGTGTGCAACTTAACCATGACGCCCCGGGTCAATGGCTGACAAAGCTTGCGAAGTCGATGGCTTCAAACTCGCCAATTGAACGCAGACTCACAATCAACGCATGAAGGGTGGACATCCTGAAACAGCTTAATCGCGAGGAGCTTGAGTCTGAGGTCACGCGCCTGCGTCTGGCCGTCAAGGCGACCTGCGACGCCGTCTGGGACTGGGATCTGAAAACCAACCAGGTCATCTGGAACGACTCGCTGCAACAGGCGTATGGCTACGCGTCAGCAGCCATCGAGCCGACGTGTGACTGGCGGTTTGCGCAGATTCACACGCAGGATCGCGCGCGCGTGACAACCTCGATTCGCTCGGCGATTGACGGCTCCGGGACGACCTGGAGCGCCGAGTACCGGTTCCTCTGCCACGATGGTTCCTACGCCGAAGTGCTGGATCGCGGGCACCTGATTCGTAATGCCGATGGCCAGGCCGAACGCATGATCGGTGCGATGCTCGACCTGACCCGTTCGCGTAGCGCCGAAACCGCACTGCGCCAGAGTGAAGAGCGCTTCAGCACCATTCTGGAGACCATCGAGGCCGCGTTCGCCATCGTCAAAGTCAAATTCGACGCCGACGACCACCCCATCGACTATTGCTTCGTCGAGGCCAACCCGGCGTTCGAGCGTCAGGCCGGGGTCAACCTGCGGGGCAAATGGGTCACCGAGTTTGCGCCCAATCTGGAGAAGTTCTGGTTCGAAACCTACGGCCATGTGGCCAAGACCGGCGAGCCGGCCAACTTCGAGAACTACGCCAATACCTTCGAACGCTGGTTCGATGTGCGCGCCGTGCGTGTCGGCGACCCGGCCGATCGGCAGATTGCGATCTTCTTCAGCGATGTCACCGAACGCCGCGACGCGCAAGAACGCTTGCGCGTCAGCGAGGCGGTCGCCCGGGAAAACGTCGAGCGGGTTCAGCTCGCCCTGGCCGCCGGCGCCATTATCGGCACCTGGCACTGGCACCTGCCCAGCGATCGTTTCAGCGTCGATGAAGCCTTCGCACGGGTGTTCGATCTCGATCCGGCCTGGGGTCTCGACGGTCTGAGCCTGGAGCAAGTGGTGATGAGCGTTCACCCGGACGACAGGGAAGGACTCACAACTGCCATCAACGAAGTCAAAGCCCGCGGCGGTGCCTATTCGCACCAGTACCGAGTGCGCGGCGCGGCTGGCAAATACACCTGGATTGAAGCGAACGGCCGCGTCGAGTGCGCCGAAGACGGCACACCTTTACGCTTTCCCGGTGTGCTCATCGATGTCGAAGAGCGGCGCAACGTCGAAGCCGAGCGCGACCGGGTCACCGCCGCATTGAAGGCGCTCAACGACACACTGGAACAAAGGGTCTCGGCGCGCACCTCCGAGCTGATGCAGGCCGAAGAAAAATTGCGGCAATCGCAGAAAATGGAAGCGGTCGGGCAACTCACCGGCGGCCTGGCCCATGACTTCAACAACCTGCTGGCAGGCATCTGCGCATCCCTTGAGCTGATGGACAAACGCATCGCCCAGGGTCGTCTGAACGACATCGACAAGTACATGCAAATCGCCCAGGACGCCGCCAAACGCGCTACCGCCCTGACCCACCGTCTGCTCGCCTTTTCTCGACGTCAGACCCTCGATCCACGGCCGACTGAAGTCAACGCACTGATTGCCGGCATGAGTGAACTGATCCAGCGCACCGTCGGCCCGAGCATTCGCTTGAAGACTGTCATCGCAGCCGATCTTTGGCCGGCACTGGTCGATGCCAGTCAACTGGAAAACGCCCTGCTCAACCTGTGCATCAACGCCCGCGACGCGATGCCCGATGGCGGCAGCATCACCGTCGAAACCGCCAATCGCACCCTCGATGCTGAATCAGCGCGCATACGGGAAATGCCCGAAGGGCAATACCTGTGCCTGTCGGTCGCCGACACCGGTACCGGTATGAGTGCGGAAGTGATAGCCAAGGCCTTCGACCCGTTTTTCACCACCAAACCACTGGGCCAGGGCACGGGCCTGGGGCTGTCGATGATCTACGGTTTCACCAAGCAATCCGGCGGGCAGGTACGGGTGCAATCGACCGTGGGCCAAGGCACCACCCTGTGCATTTACTTGCCCCGCCACCGGGGTGAAACGCCGCGCAGTCACGATGATGCGCAAAGCCTGACAACGCCGCATGCCAAGGCAGGCGAGACCATCCTGATAGTCGACGACGAACCCACCGTCAGGACACTGCTCAAGGATGTGCTGAGCGACCTCGGTTTCAACCTGCTCGAAGCGTCCGACAGTGTTGAAGGACTGGAGGTATTACGCTCCAGCGCCCACATCGATTTGCTCATCACCGATGTCGGCTTGCCCGGCGGCATGAATGGCCGGCAAATGGCCGATGCAGGCAGGCAGATCAGACCGAAACTGAAGACGTTGTTTATTACCGGATACGCGGAAAGCTCGGTGATCGGCAGCGGTCAACTCGGCCCGGGCATGCAGGTACTGACCAAACCCTTTGTCGTCGACACACTGGTGTCACGCGTCAGTGGTCTGCTGTCCATCGACGTCGAGTAGGCGCTGCGCTGGGGATGCCATGAACCGGTTGCGCCCTGCGGTCTTCGCTTGATACAGCGCCTGATCGGCTGACTCGATCAAACCGTGCGCAGGGTCCAGGCGTGAACCGCGCGCGGCGGCGATGCCGATGCTCAGGCTCACGCGGGCCACGGGACTGGTGGGGTGGGCAATGTTTGCTTGCTGTAAACGCTCAATGATCATCTGCGCCACCACGGCGGCACCGTCGATGTCGGTGGCGGGCATGATGACCGCGAACTCTTCGCCGCCGTAGCGCGCGACCAGGTCTGACGGTCGCCGCACACATTCATCCAGCACCCTGGCGACGGCTTGCAGGCAGGCGTCGCCGGCAACGTGCCCGAGCGCATCGTTGAAGCGCTTGAAATAGTCGATATCGATCATCAACAAGGCCAGCGACGAGCCGTCGCGCTGTGCCCGCCGCGCCTCTGTGGCCAGGGTCTGATCAAAGCAACGCCGATTCGCCAGACCGGTCAGCGCATCCTTCATGGCCAACAGTTCCAGCTGTCGATTGGAACCGAGCAATTGCTGCTGAGCGATGCGCAGTTCACCTTCCACCTGGGTCCGGCGCCGGATATCGAGGATCAAGCACCAGCCGATCAGACCGGTGAGCCCCAACAGCCCCGCCACCACCACCGCCGACAGCAGTGCTTCGGTTCGCCAGGCCGTGAGCGCTTCACGCTTGCCGATGGCGACCGTGGTGATCAGTGGCAACTTTTCACTTTTGCGGAAGGCGTAGAGGCGTTCGACGCCATCCAGACTGGAGGTATAAGACGCGGTGCCGACCGATTGATCGACCAGGTATTTAGCGTAAATCGGCGACTTGGAAAAGTTGCGGCCCATGTCCTGCTCGCGGAAGGGATAGCGCACCAGCAACGTACCGTCGGTATAGGACAAGCCGATCGCCCCGTCCTGGCCGATGTCGAGTTTGCCGAACAGGCGCAGAAAGTTTTCCACGCCCAGCGTCACGGCCACGACCCCGGCAAACTCGCCGCGATCATCATTGAAACGCCGGCTGACGGTGATCACCCACTCCTGATTGGAGCGGCTGCGGATCGGTGGCCCGATAAAGGGTTCGCGGCTCGGGTCGTCGCGATGATGAATGAAATAGGCCCGATCGCTGCTGTTGGCGCCCACCGGAATCGGCCGGTTCGACGACATCAGCCAATGACCTTGGCGGTCATAAATGGTGATACCGCTCAGCTGTGGCATCAGCGGTTGCTGGCGGTTGACGAGCGCACTCAGGCGCTGGATCTGCGCGGGGCCACTGCCCTCGGTTTCGAGGCGTTCGACCAGCCCGAGCAACAGCAGCGAACTTTGCCGGACAATGCCCTCGGAATAGGTCTCGAGTGCCTGGGTCAGGTTCAACCCGTGCACGTTGACTTCCTCCAGCGCGCGATCGCGCGAAGACAGCACTTTCCAGATGGTCAGCGACGCCAGAGAGCAGCCGATGACCAGCAGCAAGAGGATGACGAGGTGGGTATCACGCTTCACGAAAGTACCTAATGGAAAGTCCGGTTTCCGGTTCCGGCCGTTACTGATTCAAGGCAATAACAGCGGTCGTATGTCCTCGACCGGCGCAAGGATACAAGTAGCGCGTTGAACGCGCAGCAACCGTGTGACGGAACGTCGTATTCAGGCTCTGGGCGATGTTCCGCAACGACACCGCCGCGGCCTGCAACTTATATTCACGGCCGCAGGTCATTAGGAATGCTGAGGTTGAATCCATCCGCAGACCTCGAATAATGAAGACACTGCCCGTGACCGCAGATCTGGATCGCCGCAATAATCTGTCACTGGACAGCCTCAACTTTTTCCTCGCCGATGTGCGCGACGGTCTCGGCCCCTATCTGGCCATCTACCTGTTGGCGGTGCATCACTGGGAGCCGGCGAGCATTGGTCTGGTGATGACCATCGCCGGGGTCGCCGCGCTGATTACCCAGACACCCGCAGGCGCCTGGGTCGACAACAGCCGGCGCAAGCGTGCGCTGATTGCGATCGCGGCCCTGCTGGTGACCGGCAGTTGTCTGCTGCTGCCCTTCGTAACGTCGTTCACGTGGGTGGCGTTGACGCAAACCCTCAGTGCGATGGCCGCCTCGATATTCGCCCCGGCCATTTGTGCGATTACCTTGGGCATGACCGGGCCGCGAGCGTTTACGCGCCGAACCGGACGCAACGAAACCTTTAATCATGCCGGCAATGCCTGCGCCGCCCTCCTCGCCGGTGTGTTCGCGTATCTGTTCGGCCCGGTGGCGGTGTTTTATCTGATGGCAGCCATGGCCCTGGCCAGTGTCATCGCCATCGCCTGCGTTTCGCCAGCCGCCATCGACCATGATTTGGCGCGCGGACTGGATCCGGCGGACGCCGGGCATCGTCAGCCTTCCGGTTTGTCGGTGCTGCTGAGCAACCGGCCGCTGTTGCTGTTCGCCATTTGCTGTGCGCTGTTCCACCTCGCCAATGCGGCGATGTTGCCGCTGGTGAGCCAAAAACTTGCGCAAGCCAATTTGCAGATGGCCACCCCGCTGACCTCGGCCTGCATCGTCGCGGCGCAACTGGTGATGGTGCCGGCGGCATTGCTGGTCGGAGCGAAAGCCGATGTGTGGGGACGTAAACCGCTGCTGCTGGCCGGTTTTCTGATCCTGCCCTTACGCGGTGTGCTCTATACGCTGTCGGACGATGCCTATTGGCTGGTCGCGGTGCAGCTGCTCGACGGCGTCGGCGCGGGCCTGTTCGGCGCCTTGTTTCCGATCATGGTCAAAGACCTCACGCAGGGCACCGGACACTTCAACGTCAGCCTCGGCGCACTGACGACGGCCTTCGGGCTGGGCGCGGCGCTGAGTAACGGCCTCGCCGGGTTCGTCGTGCAAGAGGCCGGTTACAGCGCAGCGTTTCTGACCCTGGCGGCTATTGCGGCGGTGGCGGTTGTGTTGCTCGGGATCGGGGTACCGGAAACTCAGCGCAGTGGCCGTCAGGCTGAACCCGGCGTGATCGAGGCCAGCGCTGATTCCTCAGCGTAATCCAATCTCATCCCTGCCCTCTGATCGCCGCCATATCGTGTCTGCGCGGCGTTGAAAATCCAGATTCAGTGGATCAGGCAAGCAATCCAGAGGAATGCACTACGGCGCTGAAGCGCTGATCGAGAGAATGTTCGTGCACAGGCTCAGACGAACAAACCCTCAATCGCAAGGACATTCCAGTGAAAGGTTTTTGCTTGGCCTTCGGGCTGCTCTTCAGTACTTTTTCAGCCATGGGAGCCGATATGTCGAACGGCGCAGACAACTTTTACACCAGCGATAAAGTGACCGTGGAAAAGGTCACCTTCAAGAATCAGTACGGGATGAAGGTCGCAGGCAATCTGTTCAGCCTGAAGAACCTCGACCCCCAGTCAAAAAATGCCGCGATCATCGTCGGCCACCCGATGGGCGCGGTGAAAGAGCAAAGCGCCAATCTCTACGCGACCAAAATGGCCGAACAAGGCTTCGTCACGCTGTCGTTCGACTTGTCCTTCTGGGGCGAAAGCGAGGGCCTGCCACGCCAGTCGGTTGCGCCGGACATTTATGCCGAAGACTTCAGCGCGGCGGTGGACTTTCTCGGCACTCGCCCACTGGTCGATCGCGAGCGCATCGGCGTCATCGGTATTTGCGGCAGCGGCAGCTTCGCCATCAGCGCCGCCAAGATCGACCCACGTTTGAAAGCGATTGCCACCGTCAGCATGTACGACATGGGCGCCGCCAACCGCAACGGCCTCAAGCATTCGCTCACGCTAGCGCAACGCCAATCCATCATTGAACAGACGGCGCAGCAGCGTAACGCGCAGTCCTGGGGCGGCCCGGTCCGCTACACCGGCGGCACACCGCTCAAACTCACCGGCAACGCCGTGGGTGACGAGTTCTACGATTTCTACCGCACCCCGCGTGGTCAGGTCACTCCGGCCGGCGCTTCGCCGCAGACCACTACCATGCCGACGCTGATCAGCAATGTGAAGTTCATGAACTTCTACCCGTTCAATGACATCGAGAGCATCTCCCCGCGCCCGCTGCTGTTCATTGCCGGTGCTCAGGCGCACTCCCGCGAGTTCAGTGAAGACGCATACCAGCGCGCGGCCGAGCCCAAAGAGCTGCTGATCATTCCAGGGGCCGGCCATGTCGACTTGTACGACCGGGTCAACCTGATTCCCTTCGCCAAATTGACCGAGTTCTTCAGCCATAACCTGAAGTAACGCCATCGCAACGCTGCCAGCGCTTTAAAGCGCAGACACGACAAAAGCCTGCTTTTCAGGGCAGGCTTTTGTTCGGTCGCGCAGGCTTACTTTTGCTGAGCGGTCAACGCCGAGTAGCTATTCATCAGGTTGCGGTAGTTAGGGATCCGCTGCGACAGCAAGTTACCCAGCCCTTCAATATCGTTGCGCCAGTCGCGGTGCAGCTCACACGCCACCGAGAACCAGTTCATCAACTGTGCGCCGGCCTGCGTCATGCGGCTCCACGCGGCTTGTTGCACAGTGGTGTTGAAGGTGCCGGACGCATCAGTCACCACAAACACCTCAAACCCTTCCGCCAGCGCCGACAAGGTCGGGAACGCTACGCAGACATCCGTCACTACACCGGCAATGATGATCTGCTTGCGACCGGTGGCTTTGATCGCCTTCACAAAATCTTCGTTGTCCCAGGCGTTGATCTGGCCTGGACGAGCGATGTACGGCGCATCCGGGAACATCTCTTTCAGCTCCGGTACCAGCGGGCCGTTCGGGCCTTGTTCGAAACTGGTGGTAAGGATGGTCGGCAGTTCGAAGAACTTCGCCAGATCAGCCAGGGCCAGCACGTTGTTCTTGAACTCGTTCGGCGAGAAGTCCTGCACCAGCGAAATCAGACCGGTCTGGTGGTCGACCAGCAGCACGATGGCGTCGTCTTTGTTCAGGCGGTTGTAGGTTGGAGTGGTCATGGTCTGCTTCCCTTTTGAGTTTTTGAAGTTGTTGATGCGTTCAAGTTGTGTACAGGTTACTGACGCATCGAAAAGGGATAAATCGGTTGAAACGCGTTTCACCGTCAACCTGAACAGGACAATTCAGCGACGACATTCTCTTCGTTCCCACATTGAAGCCAGCAACGTCGGGGTTATTAGCTAATAACACCTTCATTAAACCGTCTCTCAAACGTTGTACTAGGATAGGATCCAAGTCTGCGGTATTTCGTCGACCAAGGAGATCGTCGACAGGACTGCAGACGTTTTTGAATTAACGCCTCTCAGGGATGACACGCATATGAACTCACACTTGTTCCCCCACATCGGTAAAGTCATCGCAAGCACCGGCAGCCGGCACTTTCCGCGCATGTTGCATGACCTGATCCTGACGCAACTGGCGGTAGACGCCACGCACATCCGGCAGATGCGCGTCGAACCGGTGGGCCGCGCCTCGAGTCGCAATGAGCCGGAGCCGCTGAAAGAGCCGGCGCTGCTCGCCGAAACGGTGTTTTCCGAACACAGTGCGGCGGCCCACCATTTACAGAATCCGCCGGCCGCGACCAGCGCTGACGCCTCGCAACTGCACCTGACCCGGCGCAAGGACGGCTACCGCTACGTGATTTCGGTGTATCGCAACGATGAGTCGCAGCGTTTTTCCGCGCAGGAGCGTAGCCTGTTGCAGGACATCTCCCCGGTGCTGCTGCCGATGGTGGAAAAACATATCAATGCCCTGCAACCGGCCAGCCTTGAACCCGAAAACCCGACCGAGGCCACCGAAGGCAGCGGTCTGGAAACCTTGCGCCTGCGCTTCGACGAACGCCTGGTGCAACTGGGCCTGAGCCTGTCCAACCGTGAAACTGAAGTGTGCGTCGGCCTGCTCGCCGGCCGCACGGCGCCGGAGCTGGCCGAACAGTTGGCGTTGAAGGTCAACACCGTCGAAAGCTATCTGAAACGGGCGGCGATCAAGTTGGGTATCAGCGGTCGGCATTCGTTGATGCGCTGGATGTATTCGCCGTTGGAGGCGTTGGCGTCGAGTGCGGCTTGATACACCGGGACAGTGAGTGTTTCGGTTTTTTGGGTGTATCAGTGAGATCTCCCCCCCTCACCCCAGCCCTCTCCCCCAAGGGGGCGAGGGGGAAAGGGAGCCGATCTTTGAGCTTTTCAAAACCTGAGTTCGACTCGGTATCTCACGTCGGTGCATCTCGACAG
Organism: Pseudomonas sp. NPDC085632; assembly: GCF_044541255.1. Lineage (NCBI taxonomy): Bacteria > Pseudomonadati > Pseudomonadota > Gammaproteobacteria > Pseudomonadales > Pseudomonadaceae > Pseudomonas > Pseudomonas sp. NPDC085632. Next base: position 252,680 of record NZ_JBITSX010000003.1, read on the forward strand.
AACCCCGCGATCAGTCCCCTCTCCCTCCGGGAGAGGGTTAGGGTGAGGGCAATCCCGCGACGTGCTCCAATGCCTGATTCACCGCCAATTCCCCCAACATCACCACTTGCGCAATACCCAGCAAGGTATTGCGATGCGGCCCCTCCAGCATCCCGGCAAAATCAGCAAGCATGACCGAGGCCGAGGCCAGCGATTCACAGGCGTTTGCCAGCAGGGATTCGGAATCGGTTTGCGGATTGACCCGGAACATAGCGTTGGGCGTGTAGGGCGTGGCCATGATGCTGGCCGCAGTGACCGGCGGATCGGGTGTCTTTGACATTCGCACAAACTCCTTCTGCGCAGCGAGGGAGCAGGCTCCCTCACGCGGCTGTTTCGCAATTAGTTGGGCAAGCGCTGGTTGTCGAGGACGCGACTGACCACCAGTTCACTCAACATGATCACCTGTTGCAGGATCAGCATTTTCTTGCGGTGAGGGCTGTCGACCGAGTCGGCAAGGTCGCGGGCCATGTCACTGGCCGATGACAACGATTCGTAGGCTTCAACGAGCAGGGTTTCGTCATCTACGGTGGGGTCGATCAGGTAGATCTTGCCGGTTTTGCGGGTGGGCTTTGAGGTTTTGAGCGCGGAAGGATTGAGGTAGAAATTGATCGCCCGTTCTGTGGCCTCTTTGATGTTTTGAGGTTCGAGCGCGGCGTCGTAGGGGATTGGATCGGTATCTGCTGGGTTGGGTGTGGCTTTGAACATAGATAAAGTCTCGTATCGAAATTAACCGGAGCCATCACTTTCGCTACCAAACGAAGGTGGCGGCCATGCGCGGGTTGGTAGACCGGTCGATACGGAAACCCGGCGCTCATGAATGAGCCCCACGCATGTCCACCATATAAAACGCAGCCGCAAAAAGAGACTGCATAAGGTGGCGCCATACGGCGGTACCGAAGCGGGCTACCAAACCCGATCACTGATTTGCAGTGACAGGCAAACGATATATCCCGACCCATAGCCGCGTAAGCCGGCGGATTCTGGCGTACGCGTAGGTAACGACGCAAGGTGTTGTAGGCGGTATGACGTAACGGTTCGTGTAATTTAAACGCGCTCACGGCGTGGTGTTTATTGATGGAAATTCTGGATGGCGGTGGTTCGAGGTTTTGCGGTGTGTCAGTGGGATTTACCCCCTCACCCCAGCCCTCTCCCCCAAGGGGGCGAGGGGGAAAGGGAGCCGATCTTTGTGCTGTTCAAAACCTGAGTTCGGCTCGGTATTTCAGGTCGGCGTATCTCCAGCAAACACTGCGGTCAGTCCCCTCTCCCTCTGGGAGAGGGTTAGGGTGAGGGTCGCTTTTAATCCCGCGCCAACGCCTCAATCGGATCAAGCCGCGAAGCATTCCGCGCCGGCACAAACCCAAACACAATGCCGATCAACGTCGAACACACCACCGCCGTCAGCACCGACGCCAGCGAAAACACCATCTCCCACTCCTTGATAAACACCGAAAACAAATGCCCGATCGCATACGACAGGGAAATCCCGATCGCCCCGCCCAACAGGCACACCATCACCGCCTCCACCAGAAACTGCTGACGAATGTCCGACTGCCGCGCGCCCACTGCCATGCGAATGCCAATCTCGCGGGTGCGTTCGGTCACCGACACCAGCATGATGTTCATCACCCCGATACCACCCACCACCAACGAAATCACCGCAATCAGCGACAGCAGCAACGCCAGCGAACGGCTGGTTTTCTGCACCGTCTGCAAGACGCTATCGAGGTTGTTGGTGAAGAAATCCTTGGTGCCATGACGTTGCAGCAACAGTTGAGTGACGTGCTCTTCCACCACTTTGCTCGGCTGACCGTCCTTCATGCGCACGCTGATGCTGTCCAGAAAACGCTGGCCCAGCACCCGCCCGGCGGCCGTTTCGTAAGGCACCCAGACATTGAGAGTCTTGCCCGAGGCAAACAGGCTTTTATCCTGCGCGGCCACGCCGATCACCGTGCACGGCAGGTTGCCGATCAGGATCACTTGGCCCAACGGATCGACATCCTGGCCGAACAGGCGCTGCCGGGTGTTGTGATCGATGACCACCACCTGCGCCTGGCGCCGCGCATCGCTTTCGCTGAAGGGGATACCGGCGGCCATCTTGATCCCGCGCACCTTGAAGTACTGATCGCTGACGCCGTTGACCTGCGCATCCAGATCGATATTGCGATAACGCAACAACAGACTGCGGCCGATCATCGGCGTGGCGCTGTCGACGTAGTACAGCTGATTCAAAGCGGTGACATCGGCCGGCGTCAGGGTTTCGATGGCCGCTGCACGTTTGTCGCCGTAACTGCTGCCGGGATAGACATCGATGGTGTTGCTGCCAATCGCCGCGATGTCCTTGAGCACGTAGTTCTTCGCGCCCTCGCCCACCGCTGAAATCGACACCACCGAGGTGATGCCGATGACGATGCCGAGCATGGTCAGCAAAGTACGCATGCGGTGCGAGATCAACGCCACCCAGGCCATGGCGAACGCTTCTTTGAACAAACCGAGGCTGGCCACCAGGCGCCGTGACGCAGCCGCTTTCGGTGTCACCGGTTCTTCGCTGAGCAAGTGCGTGGTATCGCGTTCGTTCGCACGGTCGCTGAGGATTTCGCCGTCGCTGACTTCGATGATGCGCTCGGCGTTGGCCGCGACTTTCGGGTCGTGGGTCACCAGAATCACCGTGTGCCCCGCCGCGTGCAGCTCCAGCAGGATGCGCATCACCTCCTTGCCGCTGGCGGTGTCGAGGGCACCGGTGGGTTCGTCGGCGAGGATCACTTCACCGCCGTTCATCAACGCCCGGGCGATACTCACCCGTTGCTGCTGACCGCCGGAAAGCTGGCTCGGCCGATGCGTCAAATGCCCTTCCAGCCCCAGTCGCGCCAACAACTCGCGGGCGCGGGCATGGCGCTGAAGCTGCGGTATGCCGGCGTAAATCGCCGGCATCTCGACGTTGTGCATCGCGCTCAAATGCGGCAGCAAGTGGTAACGCTGAAAGATGAAACCAAAGTAGTCGCGGCGCAGCTCGGCCAAGGCCTGATTGTCCAGATCGCGGGTTTCCTGGCCGTTGATTCTGTAGCTGCCGGCGGTGGCGTAATCGAGGCAACCGAGAATGTTCATCAGCGTCGATTTACCGGAGCCGGAAGCGCCGATGATCGCGACCATTTCCCCGGCATGGATCGTCAGGTTGATGTTCTTCAACGCAAGAAATTCGCGGTCGCCAGCAGTGAAACTGCGGGTGATGCCGGTGAGCTGTAACAGTGGCTCGGTCATGCTCAGGCCCCCGCTACATTGGTCAGCGGATCACCGATGACCACGCGATCACCTTCAGCCAGACCATCATTGATCTGCACTTTGACGTTGTTGTTGATCCCGGTCTGCACGTTGCGCGACTGCGCGTGGCCCTTGGCGTCGAGCACCCGTACCGGAAAACTGCCATCGGCATTGCGCGGGCCGAGCGCCGCGACCGGCACGGTCAGCACAGCCTTGGCGGTGTCGAGGATAATGCGCACCTGCGCGGTCATCGATATGCGCAAACGATGGTCGGGGTTCGGCACCTCGAACAAGGCGTTGTAGAACACCGCGCTGCTTTGCTTCGGCGTACCGGCGGGCGGTGTTTCAAGAAAGTTCTGTGGCGCCGGGTCCGTGCCGCGCAATTTCGCGTAGTAGCGTTTGTCCTCGCCAAGAATGGTGAAATACACCTCCTGCCCCGGCGCAATGTGGATCACATCGGCTTCGGACACCTGCGCCTTGACCGTCATGGTGTCCAGGTCCGCCAGTTTCAGCAGGACTGGCGCCAGTTGGCTGGCGATCACCGTCTGGCCTTCCTGTGTCACCACGCCGACCACGTCGCCATCGATCGGCGCGACGATGCGCGTGTACGCCAGATTGACCTTGGCCGTGTCGATCTGGATATGCGCACTTTTGATCTGCGCATCCAGCGACATCAGATTGGCCTGCTGCACCTGATAGTCAGACTCGGCGGTTTCAAAATCCTGACGGGAGATCGAGGCGTCATCCTGCAGGTTCTTGTAGCGCTCATAGATTGCCTTGGTCTGCCTGAGCTGGGCTTGCGTGGCGCGTTTTTGCGCTTGCAGGTTTTCCTCATCAACCTGAGCCTGACGCAGGGTGTTCTGCAACACCAGCGGATCGATTTCCGCCAGCCACTGGCCCTTCTTTACCTTGTCGCCGACCTTGACCTTGAGCGACTTCAATTGCCCGGACACCTGCGCACCGACGTCCACTTGTTTAATGCCTTCGAGCAACCCGGTGGCCAGCACCGCGTTTTCAATATCACTGCGTTCAACCGGCGCGGTCAGGTATTGCGGCGCCTCGGCCGGTGCCTGCACCGCGTAGAACGCCAATCCCGCTACTGCCACTAACGCCAGACCCATACCGACTTTGCGCAACTTCGACTTTTCCATAAATAACCACAAGTCCGTTCAGGGGTGAGCCCGGCCAGCGGCCGGGCTCTGGTAGATAAACAACAATCAGGACAGCACTTGGCCGGCCGGCACTTTCAGGCCGTCATGCCACCACGCCGCGAGACTGAAGACGTTGGGCGCCTTGAGAATCGTGAAGTGGTTGCCCGGCCCGTACCACACCGCCAGATCCGCAACCTGGCGCTGCCAGCCTTCGACCATCGCCGCTTGCTCGCGCTGATTGCCCCACGCATCCAGCGTCGGGTCATCGACCAGCGCCAGCCGTACCGGCCCGGTGTAGGCCCGTTGCGGTTGATAGACCGTGCGCAGCGCTGTGGCGAAGGTGCGGACCGGGCCGTGCATGGCCTGCGCTGACGAACGCGCAGACAACACACCGGCGCGCACCATGCCCTCGTGCAACAGGCGCATTTGCGTGGTGTCGTCAGCCTCGGCGAACGCCAGCGGATCGATGCCCAACGACTTGCCGCTGGACAGTTGCAGCGTCTCGATCAAGCGTTCCAGTGCGGCGGTCGTCGTGTACGGCTTGCCCGCCGTACCGTTGCCGCCGGGAGATTCGCTGTCGATCAAGGTCAACGACGCTACCTCACGCCCGGTCGCCTGCAACTGCGCCGCCATGGCATGCGCGACCCAACCGCCGAACGAATGGCCGATCAGGTGCACCGGGCCTTGCGGATACAGTTGCTCGACAGCTTGCAGATAACACGCCGCTGCCGCTTCTACCTGACTGTGCGGTACGCCGCTGCCATCAAGCCCGCGGGGTTGCAGACCGTAGATTGGCCACTCCGGGCCGAGCGCTTCGGTCAGATGAATGAACCCGGTGACACTGTCGCCCGCCCCCGGCACGCAAAAGACCGGCGCATGTCCGGCGTGCCCGCTCTGGATCGTCAACACGGGCTGATAAGCCTGTGGTTGCGGGGCCTGCGCCGTTGCCATGGCCTGACTCAAGGCCTGGCCGAGTGCCTGGATATCCGGACTTTTCATCATGCTGCGGTGATCACCCGGCACATCGATGCAGCGCAGCAAACCTGTACCAACCTTGTTCTCCCAACCACGGGTCGGACTCGGTTGTGCCTGCCCCGGCATCAATCCCTGCGCGCGGAACAAGTGCACTGGCTGACTGGCCGGGCTGACCCGGTAATGCGCCAGCGCCAGACCATGAGCGGCCTCGCGATCAAAGTAACTCCAGGCCTGCGCCGCCGTCAGTGCGGCCAGTTCCGGGTCGGGCAATTGCTGTTCGCAGCAGCGCTGGAACAGTTCATCGAACGCGATGAGTTCGACTTCAGCCTCAAGCTTCTCTACGCCGGCCAACGCTGGCAGCCCTTCTGCACCCCGCATCTGCGAACGCGCGCGGCAGTGTTCAAGCAATTGACGCTTGTCGCGCTGCTCGCCGCTCCAGCGGGTTTTATCCTGACTGGCCGGATGCGGCGCGTAGGTATCAAGCAGACCAACAAACGCCACGGCCTCATCTAGACCGAGCAATTGCTGCGCGATTTCATACGCCAGCAAACCACCAAACGACCACCCGGCCAGACGATACGGCCCATGCGGCTGCACCGAGCGGATAATCCCGACCATCCGCGTGGCCATGCACTCAAGGGTGCGCAGTTGCGGCTGCCCCAGCGGCACGCCGGGCAAACCGTAAATCGGAAACTGCCCCTCGATGTGCATCCCCAATGCCGGGAAATAAACGTCCCGACCACTGAATTCATGGATCAGGAACAGCGCATCACCGCCCTCGCCCGGTCGCACCACGACCAGTCCTTCCGGATGTTCGGGCATACCACTGCGCTGACTGAGCAGCGCGGCCAGCGCCTCGATGCTCGGCCGCTGGAACAGCTCCGCCAGCGTCACCTGCTGCCCCGAACGTTGCAGCAGGTTGACCAAGCGAATCGCCAACAGCGAATGCCCGCCCAACTCGAAGAAGTTGTCATGGCGCCCGACCTGTTCGACCTTGAGCACCTCGCCCCAGACCTGCGCGAGCAAGCTTTCAACCTCACCTTGCGGTGCTTCGTAGCGGCGGCTGAGCACCGCGTCCAGGCCCGGTGCCGGCAGCGCCTGACGGTCGATCTTGCCGTTGGGACTCAAGGGCAAGGCGTCTAGCGCAACAAACGCGCCCGGCACCATGTACTCGGGCAACTGCTCGAGAATCAACGCGCGCAACGTGTCGATAGCAGGCACAGCATTGCCCTCGCGCACAGTGAAATACGCGATCAGACGCTCGTCGCGCATCAGCACCACCACCTCGCGCACATCCGGGTGCTGGATCAACCGCGCTTCGATTTCACCGAGTTCCAATCGCAAACCATGCAGCTTGACCTGGAAGTCGTTGCGCCCGAGGAATTCAAGATTGCCGTCAGCGCGGTAGCGCACCAGATCACCGGTGCGGTACAAGCGATCACCGTCCACGAACGGGCTGTCGATAAAGCGCTCGGCCTGCATCTGCGGCAGTCCCATATACCCTCGCGCCACGCCGACACCACCAATGTGCAACTGGCCGATGACGCCGAGCGGCACCGGTTGGTCATGCGCATCGAGCACATACAGACGGGTGTTGCAGATGGCTTTGCCGATCGGCAATTCCGACGTTGGCACCGGCATGTGCGGTTCCAGTGTCCATGCCGTGCTGTCGACCGTGGCTTCCGTCGGGCCATACACGTTATGCAGGCGCACCCACGGCAGGTGCTGGCGCACAGCAGCGGCCAGCGCCGCGGTGAGTTCGCCGCCACCACAGAAAATATCGCTGAGGCTGGTGCATTCACTGACCTCCTGCAGTTCAACAAACTGCTGCAACAGCGCCGGCACAAACTTGACCACGGTAATCCGTTGCTGACGAATCACTTGTGCCAGATACGCCGGTTCCCGATGGCCGCCCGGCCGTGCCAGCACCAGGCGCACACCGGTCGTCAGCGGCCAGAAGAACTCCCACACCGAGCCATCGAAACTGAACGGCGCTTTCTGCAACAACGCGCTCTCCGGGGTCGGCGGGCAGATCTGCGATCCCCAATGCATCAGATTGCACAAGCCACGATGTTCCAGCATCACGCCTTTTGGCGTGCCGGTCGAACCCGAGGTGTAGATCATGTAGGCCAGATTCGCAGGGTTCAGGCCAGGCACCTGCGGATTGCCCTCCGATTGCGCGTGCCAGTTGCATTGGTCAAAGTCGATCACAGCTACGTCGGTCCCGGCAAACAGCGACCGGGTGGCCGTGTGAACCAGCACCGCCACCGGCGCGCAGTCCCTGAGCATAAAGTCGAGGCGCTCCGCCGGGTAAGCCGGATCCAGCGGCACATAGGCGCCCCCGGCCTTGAGAATACCGAGCAGCCCGACCACCAGATCGAGTCCACGCTCGACGCACAGCGCCACTCGCGCATCCGGCCCCACGCCCTGTTCGCGCAGGTGATGCGCGAGACGGTTGGCACGGGCATTCAGCTCGCGATAGGTCAGGCTGTGTTCGCCCGACTGCACGGCGATCGCGTCCGGCTGACGCTGCACCTGCGCTTCGAACAGGCTTTGGACCGGTTGCTCGACCGGGCAATCGACTTGCGTCGCATTGAAGTCGTCGAGCAAGCGCTGCTGTTCATCCGCCGCAAGCAGACTGACCTGCGCCAACACCGCTTGGTCATCGGTGACCAGCGCTTTCAGCAAGCGCTGCAAGTAACCACTAAAACGCCGCACGGTCGCCTCATCGAACAACGCTGTGGCATAGCGCAGCGCGCCTCGGATGCCTTGCGGGTTTTCCCCCAGGCTCAGCGACAGGTCGAACTTCACAAAGTGATTTTCCCCGGCCAGGCCCTCCAGCGTCAGACCGCCCAATGCCAAGGCCGGCGCGACGCTGCTGTCCCAACTCACCAGGGTCTGGAACAACGGCGTGTGGGACAGGCTGCGTACCGGTCGGGTGATTTCCACCACGTGTTCGAACGGCAGATCCTGATGCGCCTGCGCGGCCAGGGTCTGGGCTTTGACCCGCGCCAGCAGCGCTGCGCCCGTCAGATCACCTGAGGTATCGATGCGCAGCGCCAGGGTGTTGACGAACATGCCGATCAGCCCTTCGATCTCGGCGCGGGTACGGTTGGCCACCGGCGAGCCAATGACCACATCGGACTGCCCGGACAGGCGCGCGAGCAACATTGCCCAGGCGCTCATAAGCACCATGTACGGCGTCACGGCGTGGCGCTGACACAACGCCTTGAGACCGGCGCTGGTCTGCGCGTCCAGCACGATCTCGACACTGCCGCCGTGATGATCCTGTTGTGCCGGACGCGGTCGGTCGGTTGGCAGGCTCAACAATGCCGGGGCGCCGGCCAGGGTCTGCTGCCAGTAATCGCTCTGGCCTTGCAACACCTCGCCGCTCAGCCAGCGCCGTTGCCACAGCGCGTAGTCGGCGTATTGCAAGGCCAACGCTGGCAGTGGATCTGCCTCGCCATGGCTGAACGCCTGATACAACGCCATCAATTCACGGGTCAGCACACCCATCGACCAGCCGTCGGAGATGATGTGGTGCATCGTCAACAAGAGCACGTGGTGCTCATCGGCCAGACGCACCAGACGTCCACGAATCAACGGGCCGTCCTGCAAATTGAACGGTCCGCGCGCTTCAGTTTCGATCAGCGCGCGCAAGGCCTCGTCGGTCTGCGGCGGTTGTCGCCAATCCTCCTCAATCAGCGGCAGGCCAGTGTCGACCGGGGCAATCAGCACCTGCGCTTCATCGTTCAATTGCGCGAAACGACTGCGCAGGGTTTCGTGACGCGCGACGATCCGCGCCAATGCCCGTTGCAGGGCCACGGCGTCGAGTCGGCCGCGCAAATGCAGGCCCAAAGGAATGTTGTAGGCGGTGTTGCCGCCGTCCATCTGCGCGAGGAACCACAAGCGTTGCTGGGCGAAGGACAACGGCAGCGCCTGATCGCGCGGCGCTGGCAGAATCTCCGGCAAGCGGCTGCGTTCGGCCTGGCTCAACACGTCGGCGACCGCCGCCAGTTCCGGGTTGGCAAACAGATCGGCCAGCGCCAGCTCCACACCCAATTGCTGGCGCACTTGGGAGAGCATGCGCATGGCCAGCAATGAATGGCCGCCGAGTTCGAAGAAGTTGTCGTGACGGCCGACCTGTTCGACCTGCAACACCTCGGCCCAGACCCGTGCCAGGCTTGCTTCCAGTGGATTGGCCGGTGCCTCGTAGACCCGACTGAGCAGCGCCTCCTGGGTTGGCGCGGGCAGCGCCTTGCGGTCAACCTTGCCGTTGTTGTTCAGCGGCAACACCTCGAGTTGCACCCACGCCGTCGGCAGCATGTATTCCGGCAGGCGGGCATGCAATTGCGCGTGCAGTCCGGCGCTGTCCAACAGTCCCGCTTGCGCCGTGTAGTACGCCACCAGACGCGGGGCGTCCTGACCGTCACGGCGCGCCAGCACCACCGCCTCCTTGATGCCCGGGCAATTCAGCAAACGGTTTTCGATTTCCCCCAGCTCGATGCGGAAACCACGGATTTTCACCTGATCGTCGTTGCGGCCGATGCAGTCGAGTTGCCCCGGTGCCAGCCAGCGCGCGAGGTCACCGGTGCGATAAAGCAACGCGCCCGGCGTCTCGCTGAACGGATCGTGGAGGAACTTCTCGGCAGTCAGATCCGGCCGGTTCAGGTAACCCAGCGCCACGCCCTGCCCGCCGATATACAGCTCCCCGGTGACGCCCATCGGCACCGGTTGCTGATACGCGTCGAGCACGTACACCTGCGTGTTGCCGATCGGCCCGCCAATCGGCACGCTTTCGGCGTTTTCGGCCACCGCTTGCACTTCGAACGTCGTGGCGTAAGTGGTGGTTTCGGTCGGGCCGTAGCAATGCACGATGCGCAATGCCGGAGCCTCAGCCAGTAGCCGCCGGAACGCCGCCGGATCCCCACGCTCGCCGCCGCACAGCAAAATCCGCAGGCCCTTGAGCGCCTGCGGGATCAGTTGCACATATTGGTTGAACAGCGCCGTGGTGACGAACAGGATCGTCGCGCCACTGGCACTCAGTTCGCGACCAAAGGCATTCGGATCGAGCAGGGTTTGATGGTCGATGATCACCACGCGACCGCCATTGAGCAGCGGCCCCCAAATATCCATGGTGCTGGCATCGAACGCCGGGTTCGAGGCGAAGACCACACGATCCTGCGCATTGAAATCGGCGTAACCGTTATTAAGCACCAAGCGGCCGATGCCCCGGTGCGGCACCATCACCCCTTTCGGTGTGCCGGTGGAACCCGAGGTGTACATGATGTACGCCTGCGTCTCCGACGACTGCACAAGATTCGGGTTGTGCGTCGGCTGGCCGTTGAGGGTCAGCGTGTCGAGGTCGATACGCGGTGCGGCGTAGTCGATGACTTCGCTGCTGAGGGTTAACAGCGCCACCGCCTGACAATCCTCGACCATGAACGCCTGACGCTCGCTCGGTGCATTGATGTCGAGTGGCACATAGGCCGCCGCACATTTGGCAATGGCCAGTTGCGCGACCAGCAGTTCCAGCGAACGTGGCAGCAGAATCGCCACGTGATCGCCCGGTTGCACGCCCTCTTCGACGATCAGGTGATGGGCCAGACGGTTGGCCTGAGCGTTCAGCTCAAAGTAGCTCAGTGACTGTGCGCCATGCACAGCCGCCACCGCTTTGGGATGCGCCGCCGCCTGCTGCTGGAAAATCCCGTGCACGGTCAGTGTTTGCGGGTAGTCACGCGCTGTGGTGTTGAAGTCGCCGAGCAAGCGCTGACGCTCATCCGCCGCCAGCAACGGCACGCTTTCCAGCACCACTTGATCACTGGCAATCATTGCTTCGAGCAGGCGCTCGAAGTAACCGATGTAACGCGCAATCGTCGGCGCTTCGAACAGCGCTGTGGCGTAGTTCAGCGTGCCACGAATCACCCCGTTGACCTCACCCAGTGTCAGCGTCAGGTCAAACTTGGCGACCTCGCCCGGGCCGGCAACGCCCTCAAGCGTCAGATCACCCAACGCCAGTTGCGGGCCGACGCTGCTGTCCCAGCTCAGCGTGGTCTGGAACAGCGGGCTATGGGCCAGGCTGCGCACCGGCCGGGTGATTTCCACCACCTGCTCGAACGGCAGATCCTGGTGCGCCTGCGCCTCAAGTGTCCGCGCCTTGACCCGTGCCAGCAACGCTTCGACGCTCGGTGCGCCCGAGGTGTCGATGCGCACGGCGAGCGTATTGACGAACATGCCGATCAAACCTTCGACTTCGGCGCGGCTGCGGTTGGCCACCGGCGCGCCGATCACTACATCGGTTTGCCCAGACAGGCGACTCATCAGCATCGCCCAGGCACTCATCAGGGTCATGAACAGGGTCACGCCGTGACGCTGGCTCAAGGTCTTCAGCCCTGCGCTCAGGCGCTGGTCCAGCAGCACTTCGACGTGGCTGCCGGCATAGTCCTGTTGTGCCGGTCGCGGGCGATCGGTGGGCAACGTCAACAAGGCCGGCGCGCCGTCAAGGGTCTGCTGCCAGTAGTCGCTTTGCCGCTGCAGCACGTCACCGCTGAGCCACTGACGTTGCCACACGGCGTAGTCGCCGTATTGCAGGGTCAATGGCGGCAGCGGATCAGGCTGACCGTGGCTGAACGCTTGATACAACGCCATCAACTCAGCGGTCAGCACGCCCATCGACCAGCCGTCAGCGACGATGTGATGCACGGTCAATAGCAGCACATGATGATCGTCGGCCAGACGCACCAGTTGTCCGCGAATCAATGGATCGTTCTGCAGATCAAAAGCAGTCGAGGTTTCCTGCGCTATCAATGTCTGCAGAGTCTGTTCGGCATGCAGCTGTTGTCGCAGGTCGTCAACGCGCAACAGTAGACCGCTATCGACCGGGATAATCGATACGTGTGCGCTGTCGTCGATACGGATGAAACGGCTGCGCAAGGTTTCGTGGCGGGCAACGATCCGTGCCAGCGCCGCTTGCAGGGCATCAACGTCGAGGTGGCCGCGCAGGCGCAAGCCGAGGGGAATGTTGTATGCCGAGTTGCCACCCGTCATCTGCGCCAGGAACCACAGGCGCTGTTGGGCGAAGGACATCGGCAACGGTTGATCACGCGGTGCCGGCACAATGTCCGATAGCACGCTACGCCCGGCGCGATTCAATACTTCAGCGACTGCGCTCAATTGCGCGTCGGCAAACAGATCACTCAGCGCCAGTTCGACGCCGAGGCGCTGACGGATCAGCGAGACCATGCGCATCGCCAACAGCGAATGACCGCCGAGTTCGAAGAAATGATCGTGACGGCCGACCTGCCCGACTTGCAGCACTTCGGCCCAGATCTGCGCCAGGGCGGTTTCCAGTTGGCCTTGCGGCGCCACGTATTCGCGAGTCGGCAGCGCGGCCAGATCCGGTTTCGGCAATGCTCGGCGATCGACCTTGCCATTGGCGGTCAGCGGCAAAGCTTCGAGCCGGACAAACGCGGCCGGCACCATGTAATCGGGCAACTGTGTCAGCAACTGTGCGCGCAACTCGCCCAGCGCCAGCGGCTCGGCCCCCGCCTGTTCGGTGAAATAGGCCACCAGTCGCGGCTGGCCGGGTTGGTCCTCGCGGGCCAGCAGCACCGCTTCGTTGATCCCGGGGAGCTCATTGAGGCGAGTCTCGATTTCGCCCAACTCAATACGCATGCCACGAATTTTCACCTGGTCGTCGTTACGCCCCAGGTAGTCGAGCGAGCCGTCTTCGCGCCAACGGGCAAGGTCACCGGTGCGGTACATGCGCGCATTCGGCAAGGGGTTGAACGGGTCGCGCAGGAAGCGCTCGGCGGTCAGATCGGCGCGGTTCAGATAACCCCGGGCCACGCCCGCGCCACCGACGTACAACTCGCCCATGACGCCCATGGGCACCGGGCGTTGCTGCTCGTCGAGCAAGTAGACCGCCGCGTTCGCCACCGGTTGGCCGATGTGCAACGCCGTGCCGACGTCGATACGCCCGGAAGTGGCGACCACGGTGGCCTCGGTAGGGCCGTAGTTGTTGATCACGGCGAAGCGCTGGTCGCGGTTGAACTGGCGCAAGCGGTCGCCACCAATCAGCAAGGTGCGCAAAGTCGGGTGATCGAGGTTCTGGCTGAATGCGTATTCGGCAATCGGCGTTGGCAGGAAGCTCACCTCCAGCGGTTGCCCGCGCCACCACTCGAGCAATGCGTCGATGTCTTCACTGCCGTCATGGGTCGGTGCCAGGTGTAAGGTCGCGCCCACACACAGCGCCGGCCAGACTTCCCAGGCCATCGCATCGAAACCAAATCCGGCAAGGCTTGAGGTGTGGCTGCCGGCACATAAATCGAACGCATCACAGTGCCAGTCGACCAGGTTGGACAGCGTCTGGTGCTCGACCATGACCCCTTTGGGCAGACCGGTCGAACCCGAGGTGTAGATCACGTACGCCAGATGCGCAGCGCTCAGACCCGGCACCGCAGGGTTGTGCTGCGCCTGCGCCGGCCATGCGCACAGGTCGATATCGATCACTGGCACGGCCAGCGCCGGTAGTCTCTCGTGCACATCGCTGTGAGTGAGCACCGCGACCGGCGCGCTGTCGCCGAGCAGATAGCTGATCCGCTCGGCAGGATGCGCCGGGTCGATCGGCACATAACCGGCGCCAGCCTTGAGAATGGCGACCAGACCGACCAGCGTATCCAGACCACGGCGGGCGACGATGGCCACACGATCATCAGGTTTCACGCCCGATTCGATCAAGTGATGCGCCAACGCATTGGCCTGACGATTGAGCTGCAGGTAAGTCAGCGGCTGCCCGGCAAACACCGCTGCCACCGCTTGTGGACGCTCGGCGACCTGCGACTCGAAGCGCTGGCCAAATGTCAGCCCACGCGGGTAATCGGCCTCGGTCGCGTTGAAGTGCACCAGCAACTGTTCACGCTCGGGTGCCGGCAGGATCGACAACCGATCAAAGCCCACATGCGGCGTGTGCTCCAGCGCCTCAAGCAACACGCTTAACGCAGCCTGCATGTACCCGCAGATACGCTGCGCATCAATGCCGGCCCCGGCCAATACTTTCAGGCTGAAACCTTCACCGAGATCGTCAACGCTGAGGGTCAGGCGATAGTTGGTATGCTCCTCGGCTGCCAGCAATTGCATGCCCTGCCACGCCGCTTGCACCTCGGCGGACACCGACCCGACCGGAGCGCTGTGACGATAGTTGAGCAGTGTGCTGAACAGCGGCGTGCCCGACGGCATCGCGCTGCACTGTTGCACCTGCGCCAGTTGCGCGTGCTCGTGAGCGAGTAGCTGACTCAGGCGTTCGTGGGTCGCCAGTGCGGCGCCTTTGACGCTATGGGCGTTCAGCTCGATGCACAGCGGCAAAGTGTTGATAAACACACCGAGCGCGCGCTCCGAGCCTTCACCGCCCTGCAATCGGCCGAGCAACACCGTGCCGAAGACCACCGCGTCGCGCCCGGACAATTGCCCCAGCACCTGCGCCCAGGCGAGGTGCATCAGGCTGGCTGCGCTGACACCCAAGCGCCGTGCTTGTTGACGTACGCTGTGGCTGAGTGTGTTTTCCAGCGTCAACCGGGCTTCTTGCGCGGGACCGTCATGGACCAGATTCTGACCATAGGGCAAGGTCGGCTCATCGATCGCACCGAGCATTTCGCGGAAGAAGCTTTCGTGCTCTTGCGCGCTCAGCCCGGCGCGGGTGTGCGCCACGTAGTTGCGATACGGCACCGGTTCGCTCAAGTGCGCGGCGTTGCCCAACAGAAACGCCTGCATCTCGTGCTGCAACACCTCAAGCGCCACGTGATCCATGACCAAATGATGGAACAGCAACAACGCCACCACGCGTTGATTGGACACGTCGCGGCTGTACACCACACGCATCAGCGGCGCCTCGGTGACGGGCATGCGGTAGTTGTCGATGCTGAAGCGGTCACGCAACCGGCTCAGCGCATCATCCGCTTCGGCATCAAGCACCAAAGACTCGCAGCTCAGCGAAGCCTGACGCCAGACCACTTGCACCGGCTCTTCAAGGCCTTCCCAGAACAGCGACGTGCGCAGAATGTCATGGCGTTCGATCACTTGTTGCAGTGCGTCGGTGAAGGCTTGCAAACGCTGTTCATCGGCAAAGGCAAACTGCGCCTGCAGCACATATGGATCGCCCTGCGCCGCCGACAGATGATGGAACAGGATACCGGTCTGCAAAGGTGCCAGCGGGTAGATGTCCTGAACATTGCGCGCACCGCCGGGGATACTCGCAACGATGCGATCAATCGTCGCTTGATCCAGCGTCACCAGTGGCAGCAAATCAGGCGTGATGCGCGCGCAACCCGCCGGAACAAGATTGGCCGGCACCGCTGCCTCAGGCTCTCCGCCCACCGCCGCTGCCAATGCGGCCAGCGTCGGTTGGCCGAACAGCACGCGAATATCCACCGACAGTCCGGCCCGGCGCATGCGCGCGACCAGATTGACCGCCAGCAGCGAGTGGCCGCCCAGCTCGAAGAAATGATCAAAGCGCCCGACCCGCTCGACCTTCAGCAACTCGGCCCAGATACCGGCAATCACGGTTTCGACTTCACCGATCGGGGCTTCGTACGCGCGGGTCAGCCGTGCAGTCTGGTCGGGGGCCGGCAAGGCCTGTCGATCCAGTTTGCCGTTGGGGCTCAGCGGCAAGGCCTGCAAATGCACAAACACGGCAGGCACCATGTAATCCGGCAAATGCTTGAGCAGTTGGCTGCGCAGCTGTTCGATGTCCAGCGGTCCGCCGCTGTAATACGCCACCAACCGTTGATCGCCCGGCACGTCTTCACGAGCGAGCACCACCGCTTCGCGCACGCCGTCGATGTGCGCCAGATGCGCCTGGATCTCGCCCAGTTCGATACGCAAACCACGGATCTTGACCTGATCGTCGTTGCGCCCCAGATACTCGATGCTGCCATCGGCCAGATACCGTGCGACGTCGCCGGTGCGGTACAAACGCGCGCCAGCCTGATCGCAGAACGGATCGTCGAGAAAGCGTTCGGCCGTCAGCTCAGGTCGATGCAGATAACCCCGCGCCACTTGCACACCGCCCAGATACATCTCACCAACCACACCCAATGGCACCGGTTGCTGATGAGCATCGAGGATATACACGTGGGTATTGCACAGTGGTTTGCCAATCGGCGGCGCGCCTTGCGGTACCGGCGAATGCGGTTCCAGCGTCCACACGGTGCTGTCGACGGTGGCTTCGGTCGGGCCATAAACGTTGTGCAAGCGCACCTGCGGCAGACGTTCGCGGACGCTGCGCACCAGCGCGGCAGTCAGCTCACCGCCGCCACAGAACACAT
The DNA here is from genome assembly GCF_044541255.1 of Pseudomonas sp. NPDC085632. Lineage (NCBI taxonomy): Bacteria > Pseudomonadati > Pseudomonadota > Gammaproteobacteria > Pseudomonadales > Pseudomonadaceae > Pseudomonas > Pseudomonas sp. NPDC085632. The sequence continues at coordinate 269,421 of NZ_JBITSX010000003.1, forward strand.
CGGAAAGACTGCTGCACTCGCCGACCTCTTCCACGTCAAGGAATTGCTGCAACAGCGCCGGCACAAACTGGATGACGCTCACCTGTTGCTCACGAATCAGTTGCACCAGCGCGGCCGGATCGCGGTGATCGTCCGGGCCGGCGAGAACCAGGCGCATGCCGCAACTCAACGGCCAGAACAGCTCCCACACTGAGGCGTCGAAACTGAACGGGGTTTTCTGCAACAGCGCGGCGCCGGTAGAAAGCGGGCACAGCCCGGCGCTCCAGTGCAGCAGATTGCCCAGGTTGCGGTGCTCGACCATCACGCCCTTTGGCGTGCCGGTGGAGCCGGAGGTGTAAATCACATAGGCCAGATTCGCCGCGCTCAAGTCCGGCACCTGCGGATTGCACTGCGCAAGGTCTTGCCAGGTGCACTGGTCGAAATCGACCCGCACGCCCGCCCACTCGCCGATCAGCGCACGCGTCGGCGCATGCACCAGCACCGCCACGGGCGCGCTGTCCTCAAGCATGTAGGCCAGACGTTCGGCGGGATAACCCGGGTCGAGCGGCACATAAGCGCCGCCAGCCTTGAGAATTGCCAGCAGACCGACCAGCAACTGCGGCCCACGCTCGACGCAGATCGCCACCCGCGAATCGCTGCCCACGCCACACTGGCGCAGGTGATGGGCGAGTTGGTTGGCGCGGCGGTTCAACTCGGCGTAACTCAAACGCAATTCACCGGCCACCACGGCATCCGCGTCTGGCGTGCGCAACACCTGCGTCTCGAAGCGACCATGAACGGTCTGCTCAAGATCGTGGGTGACCGTGGTTGCGTTCAGATCGACCAGCAGGTGCTGACGCTCGTCATCCGCCAACAACGCCACGTGTTCAAGCACCGCTTGATCATTGTTGACCATCGCCTGCAACAGCCGCTGGAAGTAGCCGACGTAACGCTCGATGGTCGACTCATCGAACAAGGCGATGGCGTACTCCAGCACACCGCGAATCCCGCCCGGCGCGTCTGCCAGCGTCAGCGACGCATCGAATTTGGCAAAGTGGCTCGGCTCGGCGACGCTTTCCAGCGTCAGCTCGCCCAGGCTCAGGCTGCCACCGTGGCCGCTGTCCCAACTGAACATCGCTTGAAACAACGGGCTGTGCGCCATGCTGCGCGCAGGCTTGGTGATTTCCACCACTTGCTCGAAGGGTAAATCCTGATGCGCCTGCGCTTCTAACGTTCGCGCCTTGACCCGCGCCAACAGCGCCTCAGTGCTCAACTCGCCCGAGGTATCGATTCGCAAGGCCAGCGTGTTGACGAACATTCCGATCAGGCCTTCGATCTCGGCGCGGGTTCGGTTGGCCACCGGCGAACCGATGACCACTTCCGATTGCCCGGACAAACGACTCAACAGACTCGCCCAGGCACTGAGCATGAGCATGTACATCGTCACGCCGTGACGCTGGGCCAAAGCCTTGAGCCCGGCGCTCAGGCGTTCGTCGAGCAGCACCTCGACGGTGTTGCCGGCGTAATCCTGCTGTGCCGGCCGCACGCGGTCAGTCGGCAGCGTCAACAGCGCCGGAGCGCCCGCCAAAGTCTGTTGCCAGTATTCACTTTGGCGCTGCAACACCTCACCACTGAGCCAGCGTCGTTGCCACACCGCGTAGTCGCTGTATTGCAACGCCAGGGGCGGCAGCGGATCCGGCTGACCGTGGCTGAACGCCTGATACAACGCCATCAGCTCACGGGTCAGAACCCCCATCGACCAGCCATCGGAGATGATGTGGTGAAGGGTCAGCAACAACACGTGATGATCGTCGGCCAGGCGCACCAACCGACCACGAATCAGCGCATCGTCCTGTAAGTCGAACGGCCCCGAGGCTTCGCCTTGAATCAGCGCCTGCAAGGTTTCATCGGGTTGCGGGTGCTGGCGCAGGTCTTCAACGCGTAGCAGCAGACCGCTGTCGATCGGCGCGATCAGCACTTGCGCCTCGTCATTGAACTGGGCGAAACGGCTGCGCAGGGTTTCATGCCGCGCAACGATGCGCGCCAAGGCTTGTTGCAGGGCCGGTTCATTCAGCTGCCCACGCAGGCGCAAGCCGATGGGAATGTTGTACGCGGTGTTGGCGCCTTCCATTTGTGCGAGAAACCACAAGCGCTGCTGAGCGAACGACAACGGCAAGGCGCCGTCACGGGCCACCGCAACTATTTCCGGTTGCGTGCTGCGCCCCGCTTGCGCCACCGCCTCGGCAACCGCAGCCAGTTCGGCGTTGGCAAACAGATCGCCCAGCGCCAGTTCCACGCCAAGACGCTGGCGAACCTGGGACACCATGCGCATGGCCAACAGCGAATGGCCGCCGAGTTCGAAGAAATGATCCTGGCGCCCTACTCGCTCGACCTGCAGCACCTGCGCCCAGATCTGCGCCAAGGCGCTTTCCAGTTCGTTGTGCGGGGCCTCGTATTCGCGGGTGAACAGTGCCGCACGCTCGGGTTTCGGCAGGGCCTTGCGGTCGACCTTGCCATTGGCGGTCAACGGTAGTGCGTCGAGTCTGACGAAGGCCACCGGCACCATGTACTCCGGCAACTGAGTCAACAGGTGCGCGCGTAACTCGGCCACCGCCAGCGGTTCGACCTGACTCTGCTCGGTGAAATACGCCACCAGGCGTGGCTGGCCGGGTTCATCTTCGCGCGCCAGCAACACGGCTTCCTGAATGCCGGGCAACTGATTGAGGCGGGTTTCGATTTCGCCGAGTTCGATGCGCACGCCGCGGATTTTCACCTGATCGTCGTTACGCCCCAAGTACTCGATCGTTCCGTCGGCGCGCCAACGTGCGAGGTCACCGGTGCGGTACATGCGCGCATTCGGGAAGGCGCTGAACGGGTCCTGGAGGAAGCGTTCGGCGCTCAGGTCGGCACGGTTCAAATAGCCGCGAGCGACCCCGGCGCCGCCAACATACAACTCGCCCATGACGCCAATCGGCACCGGACGCTGCTGTTCATCCAGCAGGTACACCGTGGCATTGGTCACCGGTTTGCCGATATGCAAGGCATCGCCTGCCTCGATTCGTCCAGAGGTGGCGACCACGGTGGCCTCGGTCGGACCGTAGTTGTTGATCACGTCGAATTGCTGGTTGCGGCTGAACTGGCGCAAGCGGTCGCCACCGATCAGCAGCGTGCGCAGCGTCGGGTGTTCAAGGTTCTGGCTGAACGCATATTCGGCGACCGGTGTCGGCAGGAAACTCACGTCCAGTGGCTGCGCGCGCCACCAGTCGAGCAGTGCATCGATGTCCTCGCTGCCCTCGTGCGTCGGTGCCAGATGCAGGGTCGCGCCGGCACACAACGCTGGCCAGACTTCCCAGGCCATGGCGTCGAAACCGAACCCGGCAAGGCTGGAGGTGTGGCGACCGGCGCACAGATCAAACGCAGAGCAATGCCAGTCGACCAGATTCGACAAGGTGCGGTGTTCGACCATCACGCCTTTGGGCAGGCCGGTGGAGCCAGAGGTGTAGATCACGTAGGCCAGATGGGCGGCGGTCAGGCCTGGCACGTGCGGATCAGAAGTTTCGCTGAGCGGCCAGGTCAGCGGGTCGAGATCGATCACCGGCACCGCCAGCGCCGGCAAGCGCCCACGCAGATTGTTTTGGGTCAGCACGGCGACGGGGGCGCTGTCGCTGAGCAAGTAGTGCAGACGCTCGGCCGGGTGCGCCGGGTCGACCGGCACATAACCGGCGCCGGCCTTGAGAATGGCGACCAGCCCGACCAGCGTATCGAGGCCACGGCGGGCGACGATGGCGACGCGATCATCAGGCTTCACCCCAAGCGCGATCAGGTGATGGGCCAAGGCGTTGGCATGCCGGTTGAGTTCGGCATAACTCAATTGCTCACCCAAGAACTGTGCTGCCAGCGCTTCTGGTCGCTGCGCCACTTGCGCCTCGAAACGTTGGGCAATGGTCAACGTTGCCGGGTAGTCGGCGTGAGTGGCATTGAACGCCAACAGCACCTGCTCTCGTTCGGCCGCCGGCAGAATCGGCAACTGGTTGATTGCGGTATCGGGCGCCTGCTCCAGCGCCAGCACCAGACTTTCCAGGGCGCAGTGCAAGTAAGCGCAGATGCGCTGTGGATCGACCTCGGTGGTGGCCAGCAAGGTCAGGCTGAAGGCATCGCCGAAATCATCGACGCTCAGGGTCAGCGGATAATTGGTGCGTTCTTCGGAACTGATCGTGCTGATGCCGTCCCAGGCCGCCAGGGTCTCGGCACTCGCCGTCGCCGCCGTGTGGCTGTGACGGTAATTGAGCAAGGCACTGAACAACGGCGTCGGCGCGACCACACCGCTGCACCGCTGCGCCAGCGCCAGCGGCGCGTGTTCGTGGCGCATCAATGTGGTCAGGCGTTTGTGGGTCGCCTCCACCGCCGCACGCACGCCCCGCGCATCGACATCGACCCGCAACGGCAAGGTGTTGATGAAAATCCCCAGCGCCCGCTCGGTGGCTTCGGCGCCCTGCATGCGCCCCATCAGCACCGTTCCGAACACCACGTTTTGTTTACCGGTGAGCGCCGCCAATACCTGCGCCCAGCCCAGATGAAACAGGCTCGCGGCACTCACACCGAGCTGCCGCGCCTGCGCCCGCAGACGCTGGCCAAGCAACGGGTTGATCGGCTGGCTCAGCTCGGCGATGCCGAGGCCGTCGCCCTGCACATCCTGCAAACCGTACGGTAGCGTCGGCTCGACAATGTCAGCGAGCATCTCGCGGAAAAACCCCTCGTGCTCGGCTTCGCTGATGCCCAGCCGCGCTTGCGCCACGTAATTACGAAACGGCACCGGCCGGCCGAGCGATTGATCCTCACCGGTGAGGCAGGCGAGCAGTTCGTGGCGCACCACGTCCAGCGCCGAGTGGTCCAGCGCCATGTGATGGAAGAGTAATGTTGCGACCACGCGCTGGCCGTCCTCATCCCATGCATAGGCCAGACGCATCATCGGTGCGTGCTTGACGTCGAGACGGAAATGCCGCGCATCGAAGCGCTCGTGCAATTGCTGCAGCACAGCGTTTTCGCTGTCGTGCACCACGACTTCTTCCATCGGCAGCTGCGCTTGTCGCCAGACCACTTGCAGCGGCACGTCCAGCCCCTCCCAATGCACCGCCGTGCGCAAGATGTCATGGCGATCGATGACTTTTTGCAACGCTTGCGCAAACGCGTTCAAACGCTCACGGCTGCTGAACGCAAAGTACGATTGCATGACGTAGGGATCGCCCTGCTCATTGCTCGCGTGGTGATAGAGAATGCCTTCCTGCAAGGGCGCCAAGGGATAGATGTCCTGCACATTGGCGGCACCGCCCGGTACGTCGGCGATCAAGCGGTCAAGGGTCGCCTGATCCACTTCGGCCAGGGTCACCATCGCTGGCGTGATGTGCGTGGTGCCTGGGAGAATACCGTTGGCCGGCACATCGATCTGGCCGACGCGGCTGGCCGAGTATTGCCCGGCCTTGATCAGTTCGATCAGCGCCGCTTTATGCTCGCGCAGCGCCGCCAGCAGCACCGGATCGCTCAATGCCTGCTTGTTGCCGTTGACGCGCAGTTGCTCATCGGTCACCGCCAACTGAATGTCTTTTGTCTTCAGGCTTGCCAACAGTTCGAGCACATTCACAGGACGATCTCCATTCTTTCGGTAATTGCGGCGTAGCCGGCCAGGGTCGGTTGTTCGAACAACGCCCTGACATCGGCTTCCATGCCTTCCTGACGTAACCGGCCGATCAGGCTGACCGCCAGTAATGAGTGACCACCCAACTCAAAGAAATGGTCGTGGCGCCCTACCCGCTCGACGTTGAGCAGCTCGGCCCAGAGCCGTGCGAGAGTGATTTCGACGTCGCCGACCGGGGCTTCGTATTCGCGTGTTTTCAGCGCTTGCTGATCCGGCGCCGGCAGCGCCTTGCGGTCGAGTTTGCCGTTGGGGCTCAGCGGCAAGGCGTCGAGATACACGAACACGGCGGGCACCATGTAGTCCGGCAAATGCTCGAGTAAATGACTGCGCAGCAGGTCGATGTCCAGCCGTTCGCCGGTGTAATAGGCGACCAGTCGTTTGTCGCCGGGCACGTCTTCACGGGCGACCACCACGGCCTCCTGCACACCGTCGATCTGGGTCAGGCGCGCCTGAATTTCACCCAGTTCAATACGCAGACCACGGATCTTCACCTGATCATCATTGCGGCCCAGGTATTCGATGTTGCCGTCCGCCAGATAGCGGGCGACGTCACCGGTGCGATACATCCGCCCATTCACCTGGAACGGGTCGTCGAGGAAGCGCTCGGCACTCAGCTCAGGCCGGTTCAGATAACCCCGCGCAACCTGCACGCCGCCGATATACAACTCACCGACCACGCCTTGCGGCACCGGTTGTTGTTGCGCATTGAGGATGTACATCCGGGTGTTGGCAATCGGTTTGCCGATTGGCGTGTTGTCCGGCGTCTGCTCGATCGAGCCGGCGCAATCCCACGCCGTGACGTCGACGGCCGCTTCGGTCGGACCGTACAGGTTATGCAACTCGCTGCCCGTTAACTGAAGTTTGAAACGCCGCACCAGGCTGCCCGGCAACGCCTCGCCGCTGCACATCACCTGCCGCAGGCCATCGCAGCGTGTGGTGTCGCTGTTAGCAAGAAACACATCGAGCATCGACGGCACAAAGTGCAGCGTGGTGATGCGTTCGGCCTCGATGACGTCCGTGAGGTATTGCGGGTCCTTGTGTCCGCCGGGCCGCGCCATGACCAGTCGCGCGCCGGTCATCAGCGGCCAGAAGAACTCCCACACCGACACATCGAAGCTGAATGGGGTTTTCTGCAATACCGAATCGGCGGCGGTCAGGCGATAGGCGTCCTGCATCCACAGCAAGCGGTTGACCACACCGGCATGTTCGTTGACCACGCCTTTCGGTTGGCCGGTCGAGCCGGAGGTGTAGATCACGTAAGCGCTGTGCTGAGGTGTCAGCGCCGGGATTTGCGGATTGTCGGCGGACAAGGATTGCCAGCTGTTCTGGTCAAGATCGACCACTGCCGCCGTGATATCTCCCAGCAACTCGCTGGTAGCCCCGTGCACCAGCACCACGGCCGGCGCGCTGTCCTCGAGCATGTAAGCGAGGCGCTCCGGCGGATAGGCCGGATCGAGCGGCACATAACCAGCGCCGGCCTTGTTGATCGCCAGCAGGCCGATGACCATTTCCAGGCTGCGTTCGACGCAGATCGCCACCCGCGAATCCACCTGCACACCGAGGCTGATCAAGTGCCGGGCCAAGCGGTTGGCGCGATCGTTCAGTTGCGTGTAGCTCAATGCTTGGTCGCCGGCGACAACGGCCACAGCCTGTGGCGTACGCTGCACCTGCGCCTCGAACAAGCCGTGCAGAGTCTGCTGCAGGTCGTAATCGACGTCGGTGGCATTGAGGCCGAACAACAATGCCTGCCGCTCCTCGTCCGGCAACACCGTCAGACGATTGCACGGTTGCTGTGGCGTGTGCTCCAACGCTTCAACCAGCGCGACCAGCGCGTTCTCCATGTACTGGCCAATACGTGCGGCACCGATGCGCGACGGCGTCATCACTGTCAGTTCAAAACCGCTGCCCAAATCGTCGACGTTGAGGGTCAACGGGTAATTGGTGCGCTCCTCGCCGGCAAGGGATTCGATGCCCTGCCAGGATTCACGCTTGGCGTTCTGACGGGCCTCGCTGTCGCTATGCCGGTAATTGAGCATCGCGCTGAACAGTGGCGACGGCGCCGCGACACCACTGCAACGCTGGGCCAGCGCCAGCGAAGCATGTTCATGCGCCAACAGCGCACTGAGCCGCGCATGGGTCGCCTTGACCCCGGCGCGCACGTTGCTTTCGTCAACCTCCACACGCAACGGCAAGGTGTTGATGAACATGCCCAACCCGCGATCCGCGCCAGCGCCGCCCTGCATGCGGCCCAGCAGCACCGTGCCGAACACCACCCGCTCCTGACCGGACGTTGCCGCCAGCACCCGCGCCCAGGCGAGATGGAACAGACTGGCGACGCTCACACCGAGCAAGCGCGCCTGACTGCGCAGTCGCTGCGCCACCACGGCGGGCAGCGGCTGGCAGACCTCCTCGATGTCATTACCGTCGCCATGCACATCCCGCAGGCCGAACGGCAGGGTCGGTTCGTCGATGTCGCCGAGCATCTCGCGAAAGAATGCTTCGTGCTCTTGTTCGCTGACGCCAAGGCGGGTCTGCGCAACATAATTGCGGTACGGCACAGCGGCGACCGGCAACCGTTCATCGCCGCGCAAAATGGCCTGCATTTCTTCACTGACCACTGCCAGCGCGGTGTGGTCCATGGCGATGTGGTGGAACAACAGCATGGCAACCACGCGCTGATGGTCCGGATCAAGGGCATATACCAAACGCAGCAGCGGTGCCTGATCAAGCTCCAGACGACAATGCCGCGCATCGAAGCGCGTGCGCAGCTGTTCGATGGCTTCACCCTGCGCAGGTTCCAGCGCCACGACCTGTACCGGCAGCTCGGCAAGACGCCAGACCACTTGCACCGGCGCCGGCAAGCCTTGCCAGGCCACGGAAGTGCGCAGGATGTCGTGGCGCGTCATGACCTGACGCAACGCCGCAGCGAACCCTTGAAAACGCTCGAGGCTGTCGAACGCCAGACACGATTGCAGCAGGTACGGATCGCCCTGCGCGGCGCTGAGGTGGTGATACAGAATCCCTTCCTGCAACGGCGCCAGCGGATAAATGTCCTGCACATTGGCCGCGCCACCCGGCACCGTGGCGACAATGCGCTCGATGCTGGCCTGATCCAGTTGCACCAGTGGCAGCATGTCCGGGGTGATGTGCGTGCAATCGGCCGCAATCAGATTGTCTGGAACTGCAACCTCGCGACCACTGCCCACCGCCGCCGCCAGTGCGGCCAAGGTCGGCTGGCTGAACAACACACGTACGTCGGTGCTCAGATCGGCCTGACGCATGCGTTCGATCAGCGTCACCGCCAGCAACGAATGCCCGCCCAGTTCAAAGAAGTTGTCGTGGCGACCGACCTGCTCGACCTTGAGCACGTCAGACCATATCTGCGCCAGGGCGATTTCCACCGCGCCTTGCGGCGCGGCATATTCGCGACTCAGCCACGCTGTTTGATCCGGCGCCGGCAACGCCTTGCGGTCGAGTTTGCCGTTGGCGGTCAGCGGCAGTGCTGGCAGGCGCACGTAAGCGGCGGGCACCAGCGCGTGCGGTAACTGCGCCTGCAGATGACGGCGCAAATCCTCGATCTCGACGTTCAGGCGTTCGGTAAACCACGCCAGCAACTGGCCGTCGCGCACCAGCACCACGCAGTCCTGCACGGCCTCGTGACGGCTCAACGCCGCTTCGATTTCCCCCAGTTCGATGCGCACGCCGCGTAGTTTGACTTGATCATCGTTGCGCCCCAGGTATTCGACGTTGCCGTCGGCGAGCCAGCGTGCGAGGTCGCCGGTGCGGTACATGCGCGCCTGCGGTTCGTCGCTGAACGGGTCGTCGAGGAAGCGTTCGGCAGTCAGCTCGGGGCGATGCAGATAACCGCGCGCCACACCCGCACCGCCGACATACAATTCGCCGGCGACGCCGACCGGTACAGGTCGCTGCTGATCGTCGAGCAGGTAAATCTTCGCGTTGGCGATCGGCCGGCCGATGTGCAGCACCTGCCCGGCCTCGACCGCGCCGGAGGTGGCAACCACCGTGGCTTCGGTCGGGCCGTAGTTATTGATCACCGCAAAGGTCTGCTCGCGGGGGAACTGGCGCAGTTTGTCGCCACCGATCAACAGCGTGCGCAAGGTCAGGTGCCCGAGGTCACGACTGAACGCATATTCGGCGACGGGCGTCGGCAGGAAACTCACCTGCAACGGCTGCGCGCGCCACCATTCCAGCAACTCATCCAGATGCTCGTTGCTCACCGACTCCGGCGGCAAGTGCAGAGTCGCACCGACACACAGCGCCGGCCAGACCTCCCACGCCATGGCATCGAAACCGCAGCCGGCGACGCTCGATGTGTGGCTGCCGGCGCGCAGGTCAAAGGCCTCGCAGTGCCAGTGCATCAGGTTTTCCAGTGTTCCGTGTTCGACCATCACGCCTTTCGGCTGGCCGGTGGAGCCGGAGGTGTAGATCACGTAGGCCAGATGCGCCGTGGTCAGCGTCAGTAATTGCGGATTGCTCTCGGACAAGTGCTGCCAAGTGGGATGGTCCAGATCAATCAATGGCACGGCGCCGAGCAAATCAGCCGTCGCAGCCTGCGCCAGCACCGCCATCGGCGCGCTGTCCTGCAGCAGGTAGGCGATGCGTTCCGCCGGGTACGCCGGATCGACCGGCACATAACCGGCGCCGGCCTTAAGGATCGCCAGCAACGCGACGAGCATGTCCGGGCTGCGGCGCAGGCACACGGCGATGCGGTCATCGGGCTGCACGCCGAGCCCGAGCAAGTGATGGGCCAGACGATTGGCGCGCTGATTGAGCTGCGCGTAGGTCAGTTGCCGGGCGCCTTGAACCACTGCCAGTGCATCTGGTTGCTGCTCGGCCTGAGCCTCGACCAGGCGGTGAATCGTCGCGCCACGCGGATAAGCCGCTGAGTGCTGATTGAAGCCGACCAGCAAATGCTCGTATTCCGCCACCGAAAGCACCGGCAAACGGTTGAGCGGACGTTGCGGTGCCTCCTCCAGTGCCGTCACCAGATGTTCGAGTGCGGTGTGCATGTAACTGCAAATCCGTTGCGCACCGATCTCGGCGACTGCCAGCACGTCGAGGGCAAAGCCTTCGCCCAGGTCATCCACCGACAAGGTCAGCGGATAATTGCTGCGCTCCTCGCCACCGAGCATGCGCACGCCCTGCCAGATACCCTGGCCGTCGTGCGGCTGCTGCTCGGCAGCGCTGTGTCGATAGTTGAGCAAGGCGCTGAACAGCGGCGTCGAACCGGCCATGCCACTGCACCGCTGGGCCAGCGCCAACGAAGCATGTTCATGGCCCAATAGCGCCGTCAGCCGCGCATGGGTGGCTTTCACCCCGGCGCGCACGCCTTCAGCGAGATCGACGCGCAGTGGCAAGGTATTGATGAACACCCCCAGCGTGCGGTCGGCGCCTTCGCCGCCCTGCATGCGCCCCATCAACACAGTGCCGAACACCAGGTCGCGGCGCCCGGAGACCACGCCCAACACCTGCGCCCAGGCCATGTGCATCAGGCTCGCCGGGCTGACGCTTAACTGCCGTGCCTGTTCACGCAGGCGCAGATTGAGTGCGGCATCGACCGGGTGCAGCGCTTCTTCGATGCCACGCCCGTCGCCCTGAACATCCTGCAGCCCGAAGGGCAAGGTCGGCTCGTCGATATCGCCAAGCATCTCGCGAAAGAACGCCTCGTGTTCCTGTTCGTCGGCGCCCAAGCGGGCCTGCGCGACGTAATTGCGGTACGGCATCGGCGGCGTCAGCGTGTCGAGCTGATCGAACATCAGCGCGTGCATTTCCCGACCGATCACGTCCATGGCGGTGTGGTCGAGAATCGAGTGATGGAACAGCACGATCGCGACCACTTGCTGCTGCAACGGATCTTCGGCGTAGACCATGCGGATCAGCGGTGCCTGATTCAGGTCGAGACGGAAATGCCGGGCATCGAAACGCGCGTGCAGCTGTTCGAGGATATCGCCGTCCTGTGGATCAAGCGGCACTTGCTGCACGACCATCTGCGCCTCGCGCCAGACCACTTGCTGCGGGCTGGGCAAGCCTTCCCACACCACGCTGGTGCGCAGAATGTCGTGGCGTGCGATGACCTGCTGCAAGTGCTCGGCGAAGCTGTGCAGACGTTCAAGACTGTCGAAGGCCAGACGCGACTGCAGCAGGTACGGATCGCCCTGCTCGGCACTGAGGTGGTGATAGAGAATGCCTTCCTGCAGGGGGGCCAGCGGATAGATGTCCTGCACATTCGCAGCGCCGCCCGGCACCGTGGCGACGATGCGCTCGATGCTGGCCTGATCCAGCGTGGTCAGGGTCAGCATGTCGGGGGTGATGCGCGTGCAATCGGCCGCAATCAGATTGGCCGGTACGTCGATTTCCCGGCCACTGCCCAAGGCTCGCGCCAGTGCGGCCAGGCTCGGCTGGTTGAACAGCACGCGCACATCGGCGCTCAGACCGACCTGACGCATACGCTCGATCAGGCTCACCGCCAACAGCGAATGGCCGCCGAGTTCGAAGAAATTGTCGTGACGGCCGATTTGTTCGATGTTGAGTACGTCGGCCCAGATCTGCGCCAACGCGATCTCGACCGGGCCTTGCGGCGCTGCATATTCACGGCTGAGCCAGGCGTCCTGATCCGGTTCGGGCAGGACCTTGCGGTCGAGTTTGCCGTGGGCGGTCAGTGGCAGGCTGTCCAGGCGCACGTAAGCCGCCGGCACCAAAGTGTCGGGCAGTCGAGCTTGCAGATGCTGGTGCAAGTCGCCGCTTTCGACCGATTTGATTTCGGTGAACCAGGCGACCAAACGTCCGTCACGCACCAGCACCACGCATTCGCGAACCGCGTCGTGAGCGCTCAGCGCCGCTTCGATTTCCCCGAGTTCAATGCGCACGCCGCGCAGTTTGACCTGATCATCGTTACGCCCGAGGTATTCGATATTGCCGTCAGCCAGCCAGCGCGCGAGGTCACCGGTGCGGTACATCCGCGCGTGCGGCTCGTCGCTGAACGGGTCGTCGAGGAACTGCGCAGCGGTCAAATCCGGGCGATTCAGATAGCCGCGTGCAACCCCGGCGCCACCGACATACAACTCGCCCTGCACACCGCTCGGCACGGGCTGTTGCTGGCGATCCAATAGATAAATCCGCGCATTGGCGATTGGCCGGCCGATGTGCAAAATCCGACCGGGTTCGATGCGCCCGGAAGTCGCCACCACCGTGGCTTCGGTCGGGCCGTAGTTATTGATTACGTCGAACGTCTGGTCACGCGGGAATTGACGCAGCTTGTCGCCGCCGATCAGCAGCGTACGCAGGGTCGGATGGCCCAGCTCGCGACTGAACGCGTATTCGGCCACCGGGGTCGGCAGAAAGCTCACTTGCAACGGCTGCGAACGCCACCATTCGAGCAGTTCATCGAGGTGTTCGTTGCCGATCGCAGGCGGAGGCAGATGCACGGTCGCGCCGACGCACAACGCTGGCCAGACCTCCCAGGCCATGGCATCGAAACCACAACCGGCGACGCTGGCGGTGTGGCTACCGGCGTGCAGGTCAAAGGCTTCTGCGTGCCAGTGCACAAGGTTTTCCAGGGTACGGTGCTCGACCATCACGCCTTTCGGCTGCCCGGTAGAACCCGAGGTGTAGATCACGTAGGCCAGATTTTCCGGGGTCAGGCTTGGCCGCAACGGATTGTCGTCGGGCAAGTGCTGCCAGTCGCTGGCGTCCAGATCGATCACCGGTACCCTGCCGAGCAGCTCGCGCGTCAACGCCTGCGCCAGCACCGCGATCGGGTCGCTGTCCTGCAACAGGTAGGCGATGCGTTCAGCCGGGTAATCCGGATCAATCGGCACGTAACCCGCGCCGGCTTTGAGAATCGCCAGCATCGCAACGAGCATGTCCGGCCCGCGACGAAGGCACAACGCGACTCGGTCATCGGTTTGCACGCCGAGGCCGATAAGGTGATGGGCGAGGCGATTGGCGCGCTGATTCAGTTCGCGGTAACGGATCTGTTGCCCGCCCTGCGCCACCGCCAGCGCCTCGGGATGTGCCAGGACTTGCGCTTCGAACAAGCGCTGCACGGTTTGCGCGGGCGGGTATTCACGACCGCTGATATTGAAGCCGACCAGCACCCGTTGACGCTCGCCCGGCGATACGATGGTCAGTTGCTGCAACGGCGCCGTCGGCGTGTACTCCAGCGCCGTGACCAGACTGTGCAAGGCCGTTTGCAAGTAATCGCAGACCCGTGCGCCATCAACCTGCGGCACCGCTTGCACGCTCAAGCGGAAACCTTCGCCGAGGTCGTCGACACTGACCACCAGCGGATAATTACTGCGCTCGCGCGAGCTAAGAATCTGCACACCGTCCCACGTCAAAGCGGCCGACTCCGGCGCACTGTGCCGGTAATTGAGCAAGGTGCTGAACAGCGTCTGCGCACCGCCAACACCGCTGCAACGCTGGGCCAGCGCCAACGACGCCTGCTCATGGCCGAGCAACTGCGCCAGACGCGCATGCGTGACACGCACGCCGTGTTCTACTGCATCAGCACCGACGCTGACGCGTAACGGCAAGGTGTTGATGAACATGCCCAGCGCCCGATCAGCGCCCTCACCACCTTGCATCCGGCCGAGCAATACGGTGCCGAACACCACGTCCTGCTGGCCGGAAACCTGTGCCAGCACCTGAGCCCAGGCCTGGTGCACCAGACTCGCCACGCTGACACCCAACCGCCGTGCCTGCTCGCGCAGACGTTGGCCGAGGCCGGCGTCCAGTTCGGCATGACTGTCGAGGATGGCGCTGCCGTCGCCATGGACGTCTTGCAAACCGAAGGCCACCGTCGGTTCGTCGATGTCGGCGAGCATCTCGCGGAAGAACGTCTCATGCGCCTGATCATCGGCGCCGAGCCGCGCCTGCGCGACAAAGTGGCGGTATTGCACCGGCGGCGGCAGGTCGCTGCTGCGACCGAGCATGACGTCGTTCATTTCCGCGACCAGCACCTCCAGCGCGGTGTGATCGAGAACGATATGGTGCAACAGAAGAATGCCGATCCAGCGCTGGTGCGGCTGATCTTCGGTGTAGACAAAGCGCATCAGCGGCGCGCGATTGAGGTCCAGGCGATAGTGCCGTGGATCGAAACGCGCCTGCATCTGCTCGAGCACGTCGCCGTCGAGTTCGTCGGCATCGACGCGTTCCAGCGCCAGCGGCGCCTCGCGCCAGACCACTTGTACCGCCTCTTCAAGCCCCTCCCAGAAGATGCCAGTGCGCAGAATGTCATGGCGCGCGATCACACCGTTCAAGGCGCGGACGAAGGTTTTGATCTGCGCCAGACCGTCGAAAGCAAATTGCGCCTGCAACACATACGGATCGCCGGCGCTGGTCGCCAGATGGTGATAGAGAATCCCCGCCTGCAACGGCGCCAGACCATAGATGTCCTGCACATTGGCGATGCCACCGGGCACAGATGCAACGACGCGGTCGATCGCGGCTTGATCGAGATTGGCCAGCGGCAGCATCGCCGGAGTAATGCGCGTGCAACCCGGTTCGATCTGGTTGGCGGGAACGACAATGCCGCGTTCGCTGCTCAAAGTCGCCGCCAGTGCCGCCACAGTCGGCTGCCCGAACAGCACGCGCACGTCACAATGCAGATCCTGTTGGCGCATGCGTTCGATCAGCTTCACTGCCAACAGCGAATGACCGCCGAGTTCGAAGAAATTGTCATGACGGCCGACCTGCTCGACACCGAGCAAGGTTTGCCAGAGCCCGGCGATCAGGTTTTCCACGGCGCCAACCGGCGCTTCGAAACCACGCCTGGCGAATGCATCACTGTCCGGTGCCGGCAAGGCTTTGCGGTCGAGCTTGCCGTTGGTGGTCAGCGGGAAGGCCTCCAGGCGCACAAACGCGCTTGGCACCATGTAGTCAGCCAGCGTGGCCAGCAAATGATCGCGCAATTGCGCCACGTCAGGCGCGGCGCTTTCGTCAGCCAGCCAGTAGGCAACCAGACGCTGATCACCGGGGCTGTCCTCACGGGCGATGACCACGGCTTCACGCACGCCTTCGCAGGCGGACAGGCGCGCTTCGATTTCGCCCAGTTCGATGCGGAAACCGCGAATCTTCACCTGATCGTCGTTACGGCCCAGGTATTCGAGACTGCCATCGGCGGCCCAGCGTGCAAGGTCGCCGGTTTTATACAGTCGCGAATCAGCGTTGTCGCCGAACGGATCATTGATAAAACGCTCGGCGGTCAATGCCTCGCGATTCAGATAACCGCGCGCCACACCCGCGCCACCGACGTACAACTCGCCAATCACCCCGGCTGGAACCGGTTCGCGCTGCGCATCGAGGACATACAGTTGCAGGTCGGGAATGCGCACACCAATCGGACTGATGCCGAGCAACTGGGCGTCGGCGGCTTGCAGCGGTCGATACGTCACGTGCACCGTGGTTTCGGTGATGCCATACATGTTCACCAGCCGCGTTCCGGCATTGCCGACCCGCGCATACCACGGTTTGAGCAGGCCCGGCTCCAGCGCTTCGCCACCGAAAATCACTTCCCGCAGCGAGTGCTGCAACGGACTGCGACCCTGGGCGGCGATCAGTTGGCGGAACGCGCTCGGCGTCTGGTTGAGCACGGTCACGCCGGTCTGGCAGAGCAATGCATAGCAGTCGTCCGGCGAGCGGCTGACGGCTTGCGGGACCAGCAGCAATTGCCCGCCGAACGCCAGGGCGCCCCAGATTTCCCAGACCGAGAAGTCGAACGCGAAGGAATGGAACAGCACACCAATGTCCTGTTGGTTGAACTGAAACCAGTCCTGAGTGGCAGAAAACAGCCGCGCCACGTTGCGGTGCTCGACCATCACGCCTTTGGGCAAACCGGTGGAACCGGAGGTGTAGATCACGTAGGCCAGATGCGCGGGGGTCAGTTCGGGAATCTGCGGATTGCTGTCGAGTTCGGCTTTGAGGTGAGTGCTGTCGAGGTCGATTTGCGGCACATCGAGTTCAGCCACGCGATCACGCGTTGCGGCCTGCATCAGCACCGCTGCCGGGGCGCTGTCCTGCAAGGTGAAGCTGATTCTGTCGAGCGGATAGGCCGGATCGATCGGCACGTAACCGGCGCCCGCCTTGAGCACGCCGATCAGGCCGATGAGCATTTGCGGGCCGCGCTCGACGCAGATTGCCACGCGGTCATCCGGGCGGATGTTCAGGGCAAGCAGATGATGCGCAACCTGATTGGCGCGGCGGTTGAGCTCGCCGTAGCTGAGCGTCTGCCCGTCGAAAATCAGCGCTGTGGTGTCTGGTCTAGCCTGCGCGTGGGCTTCGAATTGCTGATGGATCATTGGGGTTTCGGGGAACTGCGCCAGCGGCAAATTGACGCCGCGCAGCAGGTGTTCACGTTCGCTCGCCGGGAGGATGCGCAGCGTTTGCAGCGGCACATCGGCGCCGGTTTGCAGGGCCGTGAGCAGACTCTCCAGCGCCGTGTTCAGGTAAGCCGCCATGCGCCCGGCACCCAGCGCCGCATCCGCCAGCGCGGTGATGCGCAAATCGGCGCCGAGGTCATCGATATTGATGGTCAGCGGATAGTTGGTGCGCTCGCGGGCACCCAGCACCTGCACGCCGGGGGCAATGTCGACCACGTCCGCGACTTCTTCGACGCTGCTGTGCCGGTAGTTGAGGATCGCGCTGAACAGCGGCGTCGGCACCGCGACGGCGCTGCAGCGTTGGGCCAGGGCCAGCGAAGCCTGCTCGTGCGCCAGCAAAGCGGTCAGGCGCTGATGGGTCGCCCGCACGCCGGCACGCACGCTTTGTTCGCCGACATCAACGCGCAGCGGCAAGGTATTGATGAACATCCCCAACGCCTGCTCACCGCCCTCGCCCGCGTCCATGCGCCCCAGCAATACGGTGCCGAACACCACTGCCGTGCGCCCGGACAATTGCCCCAACACCCGCGCCAAGGCCAGATGCGTCAGGCTCGCGACACTCACGCCGAGCTGCCGCGCCTGCTCGCGCAACTGCCGGCTCAAGCGGCTGTCGAGCATCAGCGAGGCTTCCTCGATGGCGTGGCCATCGCCCTGCACATCCTGCAAACCACACGGCAGCGTCGGCTCGGCGATGTCGGCGAGCATGTCGCGGAAAAACGCTTCCTGCGCCTGCTCATTACCGGCATTGCGCGCCATCGCCAAGTGATCGCGATACGGCACGGCCGCAGGCACTTGCGCGGTCTGCCCGAGCAGACTGGCCTGAATTTCCCGGCGCAGCACGTCCAGCGCGACGTGATCCATGATCATGTGATGAAACAGCAACAGCGCAACCACGCGGCCCTGAGCAGGATCCTGCGCATAGACCAGGCGCAACAGCGGCGCTTGCTGCATGTCGAGACGGAAGTGTTGCGGGTCGTGGCGTGCGAGCAACTGCGTGAGCACGTCGGCACCGCTGTCGACAGGGATTTCCTCACACACCAGCGGCGCCTCGCGCCAGACCACTTGCACCGCTTCGTCGAGGTATTCCCAGACGAACGAGGTGCGCAGAATGTCGTGGCGCTTGATTACCCAGCGCAGCGCGTCGGCGAAGGCGTCCAGGCGTTCCTGGCTGTCGAACACGAAGCGCGCCTGCGAGATGTAAGGGTCACCGGCAGCGGCCGAGAGATGGTGATAGAGCATGCCCTCCTGCAACGCGGACAACGGATAAATGTCCTGCACGTTGGCCGCGCCGCCCGGCACCGTGGCAACGATGCGGTCAAGGGTGTCCTGATTCAGCTTCACCAGCGGCAGCATGTCCGGGGTGATGCGAAAGGCCGGGCTCAACCAGTCGCCGCCGTGTCGGGCGACCAGTTCCAGCAGTTGCGTCTTGTGCGCCGCGAGGCTGTCCCACAACGCGTCATCCAGCGCGTCGTCGCTGCCCAGAATGACCAGGTCTTCATCTTCCTGTTGAAGGCGGATCGCATGGGTGGAAATGGCAGCCATCAGTTCGCTGAAATGCATGAGGTAACCTGCTGTAAATACGGAAAAAAGGAGCGCGCAGCAGCGAGTCCGTGCACGCGGCGCGCAGCCTGGAAAAACTAAAACATCGAGGCGTGGGTGTCTGACATGGGAAGCGGGGACAAGCCGCCCTGCCCGCTGTTCGCCTCTGTAGGAGCTGCCGAAGGCTGCGATCTTTTGATTTTGCCTTTAAAAACAAGATCAACAGATCGCAGCCTTCGGCAGCTCCTACAGGGTTTGTGTGCGTTGTTAGAGCCGGCGCTTGCGGTTGAGGTTGGGGATGGTGGTCTGGGCGATCTCGACGTGCCTGGCCTGCCGCGAGGTCTGTGCCGCCAGCGCGGCCAGCGTCGGCTGGCTGAACAGTGTCCGCGCATCAACATGCAGCCCGGCCAGACGCATGCGCGCAACCAGACTGACCGCCAGCAACGAATGCCCGCCCAGCTCGAAGAAGTTGTCGTGACGCCCTACCTGCTCGACCTTGAGCACCTGCGCCCAGATCTGCGCCAAGGCACTTTCCACGTCGCCTTCGGGGGCCTCGTAAGGACGGCTGAGCAGCGCTTCCGCCCCCGGTTCCGGCAATGCCTTGCGGTCGATTTTGTCGTTGGGCGTCAACGGCAACGCCGCCAGCATCACGTAGGCGCCGGGCACCATGAACTCCGGCAACCGCGCCAACACATGCGTACGCAACGCCTCAAGCGTCGGTTCAGGCGACTCGGCACGCACGCTGTAATAAGCCACCAGCCGCTCATCGCGCACCAGCACCACCGCCTCGCGGAGAGCCGGGTGTTCAAGCAGGCGCGCTTCAATCTCGCCCAGCTCAAGGCGAACCCCGCGCAGCTTGACCTGAAAGTCATTGCGACCGAGAAACTCAAGATTGCCGTCAGCGCCGTAACGCACCAGATCGCCGGTACGATACAAGCGATCACCGGCCACGAACGGACTGTCGATAAAGCGTTCGGCCTGCAATTGCGGCAGTCCCCAATAACCCCTCGCCACGCCCACCCCGCCAATGTGCAAATGCCCGCTGACGCCAAACGGCACCGGTTGATCGCCGGCATTGAGCACATACAGCCGCGTGTTGCTCAGCGCCTTGCCGATCGGCACCAGTGTCGGCGGCAGCGGTTCGCCGGGTTCCAGCGTCCAGCCGCTGCTGTCGACCGTGGTTTCGGTCGGTCCGTAGACGTTGTGCAGGCGCACCCACGGCAGGCGTTCGCGCACTTGCCGGGCCAGGGCCACGGTCAACTCGCCGCCACCGTTAAGCACGTCGGTGAGGCTGGTGCACAGACTGACATCGTCCTGTTCGATGAACTGCTGCAACAACGCCGGCACGAACTTGACCACCGTGATGTTCTGCTCGCGAATCACTTGCGTGACATAAGCCGAATCGCGATTGCCATCGGCCCGCGCCAGCACCAGGCGCATGCCCGAGCACAGTGGCCAGAAGATTTCCCATACCGAACTGTCGAAACTGTACGGGGCCTTTTGCAGCAACGCCCCGTGTTCGCCGGGCGGCGCCAATTGCGAACCCCAGTGCACCATGTTGCAGGCACTGCGGTGCTCGATCATCACGCCTTTCGGCGTGCCGGTAGAGCCGGAGGTGTAGATCATATAGGCCAGATTAGCCGCGCCGAGACCGGGTACCTGCGGATTGTCGTGCGGCTGGTCCTGCCAGGCGCCGAGGTCGAGATCGATCAGCGGCACACCGGGGTCGCCGAGCAGATCGCGCGTCGCCGCGTGCACCAGCAGCGCGACCGGGGCGCTGTCCTGCATCATGTAGTTCAGCCGTTGCAGCGGATAATCCGGATCGAGCGGCACATAAGCACCGCCCGCCTTGAGAATACCCAGCAGACCGATCACCAGTTCAGGCCCGCGCTCGACACAGATCGCCACCCGCGAATCCGGCTGCACGCCCAACCCGCGCAGATGATGGGCCAAGCGGTTGGCCTGCTCGTTCAGCTCGCGATAGGTCAGATGCCGCTGAGCAAATTGCACGGCGACGGCATCCGGCTTACACCGAACCTGTTGCTCGAACAACGTGTGAAGCGGCTGCTCCATCGGACAGTCGACTGCTGTCGCGTTGAACTCGATCAGCAGCCGTTGCAGCTCCTCTTCCGGCAACAATGGCAGACGATTCAACGGCTGCTGCGGTGTGTTCTCCAGCGCCTCGACCAAACCGCTCAAGGCCGCTTGCACGTAGCCGCCAATCCGCTGCGCACCAATGCTCGACAAGGTTCGGGTGGTTAGACGCAAGCCTGTGCCGAGGTCATCGACACTCAGGGTAAACGGGTAATTGGTGCGTTCCTCGTTGGCCAGGGTTTCGATGCCTTGCCAGGTTTGCCGGGAGTTCTTTTGCTCGACGTCATCGCTGTGCCGATAGTTGAGCAAGGCGCTGAACAGCGGCGCCGGCGCGGCGACGCCACTGCAACGTTGAGCCAGTGCCAAAGAGGCGTGTTCATGGGCGAGTAAAGCGGTCAGGCGCGCATGGGTGGACTTCACCGCTGTACGGGCGCCCTCGCCCACATCGACCCGCAGCGGCAAGGTGTTGATGAACACGCCCAGCGCCCGGTCGGCACCCGCGCCGCCCTGCATGCGCCCCATCAGCACCGTGCCGAATACCACGCTTTGCTGGCCGGATGTCGCCGCCAGTACTTGCGCCCAGGCGAGGTGAATCAGGCTGGCGACACTCACGCCGGCCAGACGCGCCTGCACCTGCAAGCGCTGATAGAGATCGCTCGCCAGCGCCTGCTCGGCTTCTTCGATGTTGCTGCCGTCGCCCTGCACGTTCTGCAACGCGAACGGCAAGGTCGGCTCGTCGATGTCGCCGAGCATCTGGCGGAAAAACGCTTCATGCTCCTGCTCACTGACACCCAGTCGCGTCTGCGCCACATAGTTGCGGTATGGCACCGGTGCCGCCAGCGGTTCGGCGCTCCCGGACAGGCTGGCGTGGATTTCTTCGCGCATGGCCTCCAGTGCGATGTGGTCCATCGCCAGGTGATGGAACAGCAAGATGCCGACCACCCGGTTATGCGCGGGATCATGGGCAACCATCAAGCGCAGCAGCGGCGCCTGACTGACATCGAGGCGATAACGCCGCGCATCGAAGCGCTCGTGCAACTGATCGATGATTGCGCCGTCAGCAGGGTCAAGTTCGACTTTCTGCACCGGCAAAATGGCCTCGCGCCAAACGACCTGAACCGGTGACGCCAGCCCTTCCCAAACCACCGCCGTACGCAGGATGTCGTGCCGTGCGATGACCTCGCGCAGCGCAGTGGCAAAGGCCTCGACCCGCTCGAAGCTGTCGAACGCCAGCAGTGATTGCAGCAGGTACGGATCGCCCTGCGCAGCGGTGATGTGGTGATAGAGAATGCCTTCCTGCAACGGCGCCAAGGGGTAGATGTCCTGCACATTGGCGGCACCGCCCGGCACTGTTGCGACGATGCACTCGATCATCGCCTGATCCAGTTGCACCAGTGGCAACAGGTCCGGCGTGATGTGCGTGCAATCGGCGGCAATGCGATTGGCCGGCACTTCGACTTCGCGGCCACTGCCCTCGGCCGCCGCCAATGCGGCCAATGTCGGTTGACTGAACAGCACGCGAACGTCGCTGCTCATGCCAATCTGGCGCATGCGTTCGATCAGGCTGACAGCCAACAACGAATGGCCGCCCAGTTCGAAAAAGTGGTCGTGACGCCCTACCCGTTCGACTTGCAAGACCTCGGCCCAGATCTGCGCCAAAGCGATTTCGACGTCACCGTGTGGCGCCTCGTACTCACGATGGATCAATGCCTCCGGCCCCGGTGCTGGCAAGGCCTGGCGATCAAGCTTGCCGTTGGCCGTCAGCGGCAAACTCGTCAGACGGACGTAAGCGGCGGGCAACAGGGTAGCCGGCAAACGCGCTGTCAGGTGCGCGTGCAGTTGCAGGATGTCCAGCGCTTCACGCTCGGTGAACCATGCCAACAGTTGACCGTCGCGCACCAGCACAACGGCTTCCTGCACCGCGTCATGGCTGGCCAGTGCCGCTTCGATTTCACCCAGTTCGACACGCACACCACGGACTTTCACCTGGTCATCGTTGCGACCGATGTACTCAAGATTGCCGTCGGCGCGCCAACGGGCGAGGTCGCCGGTGCGGTACATGCGCGCGTCCGGCTGCGCACTGAACGGATCGTCGATAAAGCGTTCGGCGGTCAGCTCCGGGCGATTCAGATAACCCCGGGCAACCCCGGCGCCGCCGACATACAGCTCGCCGATGATGCCGATCGGCACCGGGCGCTGCTGATCATCGAGCAGGTAAGCCGTGGCATTGCTCACGGGTTTGCCGATGTGCAACGCCTGCCCTGGAGTGATCAGCCCGGAGGTGGCGACCACCGTCGCTTCGGTCGGGCCATAGTTGTTGACCACCGCAAAACCCTGCGCGCGGTTGAACTGGCGCAGACGATCGCCGCCAATCAGCAAGGTGCGCAAGGTCGGGTGATCGAGTTGTTTGCTGAAGGCATATTCGGCAATCGGCGTTGGCAGGAAGCTGACATCCAGCGGCTGCGCACACCACCAGGCGAGCAGCGCATCGATGTCTTCACTGCCTTCGCTTGCGGGCGACAAGTGCAGCGTTGCGCCGGCACACAACGCCGGCCAGACCTCCCACGCCATCGCGTCGAAACCGAACCCGGCAAGACTCGACGTGTGCTGCCCGGGGCTGAGCCCGAACGCAGCACAATGCCAGTCGACCAGATTGCCCAGCGTGCGATGTTCAACCATTACGCCCTTGGGCAACCCGGTCGAGCCGGAGGTGTAAATCACATAGGCGAGATTGGTCGTGTTCAACCCCGGCACGTAGGGATCGGTCAAGTGGTCGAGCGACCACTCCCGGCGATCAAGTTCAATCACTGGAAGCGCTGTGGCGGGCAGGCGATCACGCAAATCACTTTGCGTCAGCAGCGCCACCGGAGCACTGTCGCTGAGTAGATAACTCAGGCGCTCGGGCGGATGTGCCGGGTCAATCGGCACATAAGCGGCGCCAGCCTTGAGAATTGCCAGCAGCCCGACCAATGTCTCCAGGCCCCTGCGTGCGACGATTGCCACCCGGTCATCCGGCCGTACACCGAGGCCCAGCAGATGATGGGCCAATGCATTGGCTTGTTTGTTCAGCTCGGCGTAAGTCAGCAACCGCCCCTGATAAGTGGCGACCACAGCGTCCGGTTGTTCGGCCACCTGCGACGCGAATCGCTGATGAATCAGCTGACCTTGCGGATAACTGACTCGGGTGTCGTTCCACTCGTTCAACCGGGCGAGTTCTGCCGGGCTATTGAGGTTGAAATCGGCGATAGCCCGTTCCGGACATTCCAGTCCTTGTTTGAGGATCAGCAACAAGCACTCGGTAAACGACACGATCTCATCGGCCGCAAAAAATGCCGGGGAATACACCAGATGCAACCAGGCCTTGTCGTTGAAACGGTTGCTGCGCAGGTGGATGGCCAGCGGTGTCGCCTCGTGCTGGTTGGAGACCTTGACCGAGTGTCCCGACGCTTCACCGTAGCGGTAGTCATGGTCGTCCTGTTCGTAGGACACCGACAGCTCGAACAGTTGCGCTCGGTCTTCGCGCAACAGACCCAGCGCGCGGTTCATCTCGCTCAGCGGGTAGCGTTGATGGCGGAAATCCTGTCTCAGGCTATCGCCGATTGCCTTGATCAATTCGCCAAATGACAAAGCCCGGCCAAACCCCATGTGCATTGCACTGACCTGGGTGAACAAGCCCAGAGTGCTTTTGAAGCGGGCACCGGTACGGTTGAGAATCGGCAAGCCGACCACCCACTCGTCACGCTGGGCGGTGCGACTGAAATACACATGCAGTGCCGCCAGCAACACGTGAAACGCCGAGCCACCGAATTGCCGCGCGCAGTCTTTCATGCGCTCGTGCAGCACGGCTGGAAAAGCCTCGACGTGAATGCGACTTGGCGCTGCTTCAGCGTCGAGGGATTCGCGATGACGGGGAGTCAACAAGGGCTCGGGAAGGCTACGGTACTTGTCCAGCCAGTAGCGTTGATCGCGCTCATAGCGAGGTGACTGATGGTAGCGCGCGTCATCTTCGACAAAACCGACATAGGACGGGGCCGTCACGCTCGGACGCTCGCCACGGCACAACGTGCTGTAGATCTCGCCCACCGACTTGAACAGCAGCGCGAAAGCCCAACCATCAATGATCAAGTGGTGGGCCTGGGCTGCCAGCCAGTGGCGATGGCGATCGAGGCGAATCAGGCAGAAACGGAACAGCGGTTGCTCGCTCAACACATAGGCTTGCGCCATTTGCTCTTCAACCAGCGCCCGAGCCGCCGACTGTGGATCGGGGTGCCCACTGAAATCAAACAGCGGCATGGTTACCGGTAGCGCCTGCGCAAACCCTTGCAACGGCAGCCCATCGTGACCAAGGTCCGAGAGCAGAACAATGCGCAACGCATCATTCGCTGCCACCAGAGATTCAACTGCCGCTTGCATCAATGCCGGATCCAGCGGCCCGCTCAGTTCGACGTAACCGCCAATGTTGTACAGCGGCGAATCTCCACGGCTCAGTTGGTCCAGCCAGATATCCCGCTGGGCGGCAGTCAGCGCAAAAGTCTCGAAAGGCACGGACGGATCGTCCGCCACGTTGGCAGAAGTAGGCTGCATAAGATCCTTCTCATGTGATTTTGCCGGTATTCAAGCATCGGCCCCGGCGCCGACATGACACCTGAAACCCGGACAATCACTACGCTCGAACGCGCGATTGTAGGTTTGCTGGCGTGGTTATCGCAGGCACTGTCGAAAAAACCGG
This sequence comes from Pseudomonas sp. NPDC085632, assembly GCF_044541255.1. Lineage (NCBI taxonomy): Bacteria > Pseudomonadati > Pseudomonadota > Gammaproteobacteria > Pseudomonadales > Pseudomonadaceae > Pseudomonas > Pseudomonas sp. NPDC085632. The sequence goes on from NZ_JBITSX010000003.1 coordinate 294,853, forward strand.
AGAGGAAATACTGAAAAGCTTGTAGGAAAAAAACCACATACCAGCGCCGCCATTTGCCCGAGCGCTGCCGATCAGAATTTACCATCGCCCGGTTTTCCGGGGCTTGAGTGTGACTGAACAGTCACTCTTGCCGTTACGCCGGTGTTCAACACCGTCAGAACCCCGGCGCCAACAATCAGAAATAGTGGCACTTTGTGTCCCTGTTTTCCCCTACAGACGTAGGACAAATCCATAGGCTTAAATCCCGCTCCAGATCATGTTCAAGGAGAAATGACTGCGTGGGCGGCTTTTACAGAGACGGCAGACGATTCAGTGATGGCTCTGAACCAGGGATGAAGGATATGAATCTGACCGGCAGTATTCGTAATATGGAAAACCCGCATTTCTATTGGCAACTGGGAGAGCTGATTGCAAGCACCGGCGATGATCACTTCGCCACGAACATGTTCCAGTTGGTCGACACGCTGGTGCCGGTCAACCGGGTAGATCTCAGTGAGTGGACGCTGGATGAGCGTCAGGCGAGCGTGGTCGATATCAAACCGTTGGGCAGCGCCGGTCTGGCACAGACGTGTACGCCCGCCGATCCGCTGGACAGTCCCGATGATCATCCGTTGCTGCAAAAAATGATCGAGATGAATGATTCGCTGTTGATTCAACTCAGAGCCTCGCTACAACCTCGTCACCCGCAACACAGCGCTCATCAATGCAATCTGGTGTCGCGCACGTCCAATCGCCGCTGCGTCATTTCTTTTTACCGACCGAGCACTCAACGGGTGTTTTCCCTGCCTGAACTATCGTTTCTCAAGCGCCTGTCCGACACCTTGCTGCCACTGATCGAACGCCACGCGCAGATCAGCCGGCAACTCCTCGCCAGACAACCCCGCCAGCCCTTGGCCGAACTGGATCAGGCACCGTTGGCGCAGGTGTTCGATGAACGCCTGGCGATCAGCGACATCGCCCTGTCGGTGCGCGAAAAAGAAGTCTGTCTGGGCCTGTTGACCGGCGGCACCGTGCCGCAAATGGCGGAAAAGCTGCGGGTCAAAACCAGCTCGATCGAGACCTATCTCAAACGCGCCACGGCCAAACTCGGGGTCAGTGGTCGCCATGGTCTGGCGAAATGGATGGCCGGAGCCTGAGCACAACGCTCTTTTAATGCATGAGGCAGTTCGATGTTGACGTTGCGACTTTCCCTGCTGTCCATGGCGATGCTGATGGGCGGTTGTTCCTTGATTCCCGAGTACCAGCGCCCCGCTTCACCCATCGCCGCGCAGTATCCAACAGCCACGCAGCCAGCCACGAGCAGCGAGGACTGGCGCACGCTGTTCACTGATCCGGCGCTGCAACAGTTGATCGAAAGCGCGCTGGTCAACAACCGCGACCTGCGCGTGGCAGCCCTGAACGTCGAAGCCTTTCAGGCGCAATACCGCATTCAGCGCGCCGACCTGCTGCCGGCGGTGTCGGCCAGCGCGAATGAACTGCGCCAACGCATGCCGCCGAGCGTGACCCAAGGCAAAGCGCTGATCAATTCGACGTACTCGGTCAACCTCGGCATCAGCGCCTATGAGCTGGACTTCTTCGGTCGCGTACGCAGCCTCAGCGAACAGGCGCTGCAGACCTGGCTCTCGACTGAAGAAGCACGACGCAGTGCCGAGCTGAGTCTGGTGGCCAACGTCGCCAACGCCTACCTGACCTGGCGCGCCGATCAGGAGCTGCTGGAGCTGACCCGCGACACCCTCGTCGCCGATGAACAGAGCCTGCATCTGACCACCCGCAACCGCGAGGCCGGCAAATCGTCGGCGCTGGAACAGGCGCAAGCGAAGACCAGCGTCGACAGCTCACGGGCCAATCTGGCGCGTTATCAGCGTCAGGTCGCGCAGGATTTGAACAGCCTGACCTTGCTGGTCGGCGCACCCGTGCCGGACGCCCTGCCCGCCCGTCCGCTGGCCAGTGATCTGGTGCAGCAACTGCCCGCCGGGTTGCCTTCGGATCTGCTGCAGCGTCGGCCGGACATCCAGCAGGCCGAGTACAAACTCAAAGCCGCCAACGCCAATATCGGCGCCGCACGGGCGGCGTTTTTCCCCAGTGTCAGCCTGACGGCGAATGCCGGGACATCGAGTCGCGATCTGTCCGGATTGTTCGGCGGCGGCTCTGGCGCCTGGACCTTTCAGCCGCAGATCAGCCTGCCGATCTTCAATGCCGGCAGTCTGCGCGCGAGTCTGGATTATTCGAAGTTGCAGAAAGACGTGGCGGTGGCCGAATACGAAAAGTCGATCCAGACCGCGTTTCAGGAAGTCGCCGACGGGCTCGCGGCGCGCGCCACCTATCAGCAGCAGTTGCAGGCGCAGCGTGATCTGGTCGAGGCCACTCAGACCTACTACAACCTGGCGCAAAACCGTTACAAGAACGGCGTCGACAGCAGCCTGACGTTCCTCGATGCGCAGCGTTCGCTGTTCAGCTCGCAACAGGGTCTGATCACCGACCGTCTCGCGCAGCTGGTCGCCGAGGTCAACCTGTACACCGCGCTGGGCGGTGGCTGGCGGGGAGATGAACCGCGCGTGCAATAAGCACTCGTCACTTTTTCTTACACCTTTTGTCGCCCTATCCCAAACCGCACGGCGATCCGCAGCCGTCGTCTGGTCTCAGTTTGGTATCATGCGCCGCTTTTACGGTTAACCCCCCGCCAGTCCTGCTGACTGACGGGCTGCAAAAGGCGGTATTAGATGACGGCTTTGTTGACTCGCCGCAAGGTGCTTGCGGGAATGGGCGTGCTCGGGCTAGGCCTGCTCGCCGGCTGCGACACCCGCGGCCAACTGTCGTACAAGTACGGCAAGGATCTGAGTAACAAGATCATGGGGCGCACCTTCAAACTGAAGAACACCGACGGCGAAACCATGACGCTGTCGAGCTTTCGCGGCATGATGCCGATGGTCTTCTTCGGCTTCACCCAGTGCCCGGCAGTCTGCCCGACCACCCTGGCCCGCGCGGCGAAAATCAAGAAGCTGATGGGCGCCGATGGCGACCGTTTGCAGGTGATTTTCATCAGCCTCGATCCCGAACGCGATACGCCGGAAATCCTCGACGCCTACATGAAAGCCTTCGACCCGACGTTCGTTGCGCTGTACGGCACGCTCGAGGAAACGGCAGCCACGGCCAAGGAATTCGACGTGTTCTACGAGAAAGTCCCGGCCGGCGACACCTACACCATCTCGCACACCGCCACCAGTTACGTTTACGACTCCAACGGCGGCTTGCGCCTGGGTCTGTCCACCTCGCTTTCGGCAGAACAATGCACGGAAGATTTGCTTACTGTTATGGAGGTTTGCTGATGCAACCTGTTCTGAACCACATCAAACGCGCTGTCATCGGTCTGTCCCTGCTGGGTCTGGCGTTCCAGGTATCTGCGCAGACCACGGTCGATGACGCCTGGGTGCGTGCCACCGTGCCGACCCAATCCGCCAGCGGCGCGTTCATGACCCTCACCGCCGACACCGACAGCAAGTTGCTCAGCGTCGCGACGCCCGTGGCCAAAGACGTGCAGATCCACGAAATGACCATGAAGAACGACGTCATGAGCATGGGCCCGGTGAAGTTCGTCGAGCTGCCGGCCGGCAAAGCCGTCAAGCTTGATCCGAACGGCTACCACGTGATGCTGATGGGCCTGACCGGTCAGCTCAAGGAAGGCGAAAGCGTGCCGCTGACCCTGACCGTGGAAAACGCCAAAGGCGAAAAAGAGACCATCGAAGTCAAAGCGCCGGTTCGCGCGCTGACCAACATGGAAGGTCACGATCACAGCAAAATGCACTGATCTGACTGAGCGGCAATAAAAAAGGGGCGGCCTGATCGATGATCAGACCGCCCCTTTTTTGTTTTTCATCTGTGCCGAATTAACGCTTGCGGGCCAATGCCCTGCGCACACTTTCTCGTGACATCCCCGAGCCGGAACGGGGCACGGCTTCAACGACGGTTGCCTTGGCCAACTGTTCCTTGCGCTTTTCCACCTCACGCCACTGGTAACCGAGATATCCGCCTGCCGCCACAATCCCCAGCCAACCGAACACCGAACTGACGAAGAACCACAGCGCCAGTGTGATCCACACGGTTTTCGAGTTGAACAACTTCAAACTGTCATCGACAGGCAGCGGTTCCTCCGGTTCAACCGCTGCCTGCGTCACCGGTACTCTATGCACCCCATCCAGATCAATGCGCCAAGCGAAGTCCGCCCCGGCCACCGGAATGTCTAGCTGATTGCCTTCAGCACGATGCACCCGAATGTCGCCATCGACTAGCGACGTGGAGCTGAAACTGATCTGGGCTTCATAGTGAATCTCGCCGTTGACCTGGGTCACGACCGTTCGTTTTTGGTCAATGGGGGTGTCGCGCATGTCGATTCCTTGAGCGTTCCACGTCGGACGACGTGCGAAGGGATAATCCGTTGGAGTCGAATGCTACTGAGTGGTTAATACGCTGTCCAGAAAGCGCGCCCCTAAGCTGCAGACCTGCGCGAAAAACCTCCGGCATAAGTCTGTTCGAGGCTAACAGCCGAATGGAAAGCGTGCTTTACATCGGACAAATCTTCGGCGACCATGTAAAGGGTCTTTTACATAGGAAGTGAAGAATGAACCGGTATTACCTCGAATTGGGCGCAGCATTAATCATCTACATGCTGGTGCTGACAGCCTCATTGATTGCCTCGCAATACCTGATGGACGCCCCCATTGTGCTGCGCTCGGCCGTCGCACTGACGCCGATCATTCCGGCGGGACTGATGTGCTGGGCCATCGTGCGCAATATGCGGCGTATGGACGAAATGCATCTGCGCATCCAGTTCGAAGCCCTGGGGTTTGCCTTCGCCGCCTCGGCACTGCTGACCTTCAGCTACGGTTTTCTCGAAAACGTCGGCGCCCCGCACATTCCATGGACGTGTGTGTGGCCGGTGATGGGGCTGATGTGGATTGTCGGCCTGCAAATTGCGCGACGCCGCTACCAATGAAAAATCGTCTCAAGGCATTGCGCGCCGAGCGCAAATGGTCGCAGGTTGATCTGGCGGAGCGCTTGAACGTGTCGCGCCAGACCATCAACGCCATCGAAAACGAACGCTACGATCCGAGTCTGCCATTGGCCTTTCAGATTGCCCGGGCGTTCGAGATGCCGATTGAAAGCATTTTTGATGATGGCGAACCTTGAATGAAAAAAGGGGCAACACACGTTGCCCCCTGTTCTATCAACTCCCCGCGCCGCCATGCGCCTCTTCAAAGAAATAATCCTTCCAACTCTCGGCCTTGTTCTTCAGCACGCCCAGCTCCTGCAATTTCTCGGCGTAGATAAAGGTGCGCTGCGGCACCACGGTGAAATCGATTTCCGGGTCTTTGACGATTTGCTCGACCAGGGCCAGCGGCAGCTTCGACTGTTCGACACGAATGTACGCCTGAGCCGCCGCCGGTTTGTCAGCCTTGATGATCTTCTCGGCCTCGGCCAAAGCGTCGTAAAACGCCTTGTAGGTTTTCGGATTTTCGTCGTGGAATTTTTCCGTGGTGTACAGCACGTTGAATGTCGCCTGGCCGCCGAGCACGTCATAAGAGCTCAGCACTTTGTGCACGTTGGGATTCTGCAGGGCCTGGTACTGGAACGGCGGGCTGGAGAAATGCGAGTTGATTTCCGAGCCGCCGGCAATCAGCGCGGCCGTCGCATCGGGGTGCGGCAGGCTGACTGAGATGTCGTCGAATTTCTTGTACTGCGCGTCACCGAACTCCTTGGCGGTTTCGATCTGCAAGGTGCGCGACTGGAAGCCCACACCGGCGGCAGGCACGGCAATCCGGTCCTTGTCGGTGAAGTCCTTGAGGGTCTTGATGTTCGGATTGTTGGTCAGCAGATAGTTGGGCATCGAGCCCAATGCGGCGATGGCTTTGACGTTCTGTTTGCCTTTGGTGCGATCCCACACGGTGAGCATCGGCGGTACACCGGCAGACACTACATCGAGCGAACCGGTCAGCAGCGCTTCGTTCATCGCGGTGGCGCCGGAAATGCTGTTCCAGTCGACCTTGATGTCGAGGCCCTGCTCCTTGCCGTGTTTTTCGATGAGATTCTGGTCACGCACCACATCGAGAATCAGGTAACCGATGCCGAATTGCTGGGCGATGCTGATCTTGCCTTCAGCCTGAGCGCCGGTGCTGAACAACGCACTCGCGGCCAGAGAAGCGGCCAACAGAGTCAGTGCGGAACGTTTGAACGGTGTGACCATGACAACCTCGCAGCATGGGGTGGTTTGCTGAAAGGTCTGACTTTATCGCTATAAAAAATAGAAATTAAATATCTTTATCGCATATCGATAGCACGGGGACGCCTGGCGGGCAGAAAGCGTCGGGCGACGTCGACAAAAGGCATGACGGTCAGGCTATACAGCGTCAGGTAACGTTCGCGGTCTGCCTCGCCGGTGCCAAAGCGCAACGTCTCTGGTGTCGGGGTGGTGAGGTAAAGCGTGCCAAACATCCAGTCCCAGATCGACAGATTGGTGGCGAAGTTCTTGTTGTGGTGGCGTGGCGCATCGCTGTGATGAATCTGGTGCTGAGCGGGGCTGTTAAGCACATGTTCGATCGTCGGGCCGAACGAGAGCCAGACGTGACTGTGGCGCAGATTGGCCGCCAGGCTGTTGACGATCAACATCAGCCAGGTCACGCCGAACAGGGTGTAGCGGCTGATTTCCCCGCCACAGGCGTACCAGACCACGCCGGCAAACGCCGCGAGCCCGACCGTCATCACCAGTCTTTCCACTACCGTTTCGACGATGTGAATCCGGCTCGCCGTGGCCGGCACCAGCACGGGTGCGGAATGATGAACCTTGTGAAAGCCCCACAGGTAGCGCGAGTGAAAGGCGCGATGAATCCAGTAATGCAGGAAGTCTCTGAGCAGGAACACGCCGAATCCGTAGAGCGATGCAATCCAGAGATGATTCTGCACTTGCTCGCGAGCGCCCCAGAGCTGCGTGAGAAACAGTTGATAGTCGCGGGACCGCAGAATGTAAGGGTCAACCAGGGCCACCAACGGCAGCACCAGCGCCACTTTGAGAACGGCCTTGATGAAGTAGTAGCGGTAATCCAGCCATGCCGAACGATGGCCGAACACGCGCCGGCCGCCAATGAATTGCCAAACGGTGTGCGCTTCGGTCAGCTGGCGCGACTTTCTAAAGCGGAACAGTGCGTAGGCAATGCTGAACGAAGCACAAAGAAAAACCACGCCGAGGCGACCATTGAGGTCGAACAGGCCGAAAAATTGGGTGGTGACCGGGGTGATCACCCATCGCTCAAGCTGAGCAAGCAGTTGTGTGAGGACGTCCACGAAGGCCGATCTCCAACAGAGGTCGAGCATTGTAAATCGCAACGTTTCGCAAATGCAGTTTTTACGGATCAAAGGCTCATTCGGGTTGCCTGGTCTGCATACCCATCAAATGTGGGAGCGAGCTTGCTCGCGAAAGCGTCGGCACAGCCAAAAGCTCTGTCGACTGAAGGATCCCCTTCGCGAGCAAGCTCGCTCCCACACTGGATCTTCGTTGGCGGATGATGGGTTAAACAGCCTGAAACAATAAATCCACCCGCAGCAATATCGCCGATTGCCCTGCCACACGAGGCCCGGTCAGGGCCGCAGACATTCCAGCACCTTCAGAAGGCACCGCGCCAGCGCATCAGTTGAGCGTTTAAAAGGGCGATCAGACAGCCCACCCTTGGTATCATCGCGCACACTTTTATGACGTTTTAATGGCTGGAAGGTGTTTTTTTGTGAGCGCTCTTTTTAACCGGTTGCGGCAGCCGTATGCCCGCCTCTTTTCGCTGATCTTGCTGGTGCTGGTTGTGCCTGTGTGCCTGCGTGCGGCACTGGGCTGGTCGGCACCGCTGGGCTATTTGTCGGATCTGGCCCTTGGCAGCCTGTTGGTGGTGTTGCTGCATCGCCGGGCGTGGTGGCTGGCCCTGCCGGTGTTACTGTTCTGGGGATTGCTGGCGGTGGCGACCGCTGAACTGGTCAGCGCCGTCGGTCGTCTGCCGACGCCTTCGGACATTCATTACCTGATCGATCCGCAGTTCGTGGAAAATTCCACCGGTGGCGGAATGGCGCATCCGGCATTGGGCATCACCTTGCTGCTGGCCCTGCTGTTTTGGCTGCTGACTCAGTTTGCCGGCCGTGGCGTGCCGCGTCCGCCCCTGCCCCGCGCGGTCTGGAGCGCACCGTTGGTGCTGTTCGCCGCGCACTGGGGCGCGCAGAATCTGTGGCCGAGCGAAGCGGACCCGTGGCGCCAATACAACCTGCCGCACCAGTTGCTGGCCACCGAGGTCGCCGATCTGCAGATTCGGGGCGAAGAATGGCTGGACGGCGATGTCGAAGAACCCGCGCCGGCCATGGCCGGACTCACCGACGTCGACCTCAACGGGCAGAAACTGCTGGCCGCGTCGGGGCAAGCACGCAACGTGCTGATCATTGCCCTCGAAGGCATTCCCGGCGCTTACATCCGCGCCAACCGTGAGGCCATTGGCAGCCACTATCAGGAAGACCTGATGCCCAACCTCAGCCGCTGGGCCGAGCGCGGCATGAACACCCCGGATTACGTTTTGCATACGCACCAGACCATTCGCGGCCTGTACGCCATGCTTTGCGGTGACTACGACAAACTCAACAACGGCACGCCCAAAGGCGTGGAGATGCTCACCCTCAACGAGCGCAATCAGGCCTGCCTGCCGGCGCAACTGCGTGAACACGGCTTCACCACGCACTATCTGCAAGGTGCCGGGCTGCGCTTCATGGCCAAAGACAAGATCATGCCGCACATCGGTTTCGATGCGACCCATGGTCTGGAATGGTTCAGCAACAGCAACTATCTGGAGTTCCCGTGGGGTAAGGATGACAAGGCGTTTTTCGAAGGTGCGCTGGACTATGTCGGCCAACTGAAGAAGCAGAAAAAGCCGTGGATGCTGACGCTACTGACTGTCGGCACCCATCAGCCCTACTCCGCGCCCGAAGAATACCTCGAGCGTTACGAAACGCCGAAACAGGCCGCCGTTGGTTACCTGGACGATGCCTTGGAACAGTTCCTCGACGGTCTCGAACGTCAGGGCGTTTTGAAAGACACGCTGGTGGTGATCACCTCGGACGAATCCCACGGCATCGACGGTGTGCGACTGGCCTCGTCGTGGGGTTTCAATCTGACCCTGGCGCCGGAGCATGAACAACTGCCACGGCTCAACAAAGGCGTGTATGGCCACGTCGATCTGAGCACCTCGATCCTCGACTACTTCGATCTGCCGGTGCCTTCCGCGTTGAGCGGCCGTTCGCTGTTTCGCGACTACGACAGCGGCCGCGAAATCATGTCGTTCACCAACGGCAAGCTGCGCTATCACAACGGTCAGGGGATCTTCTCCGAGTGCGATATGCCGCGTCGCTGTCGCTATTACGAAAGCGCCGGCTTCATCGCCGAAAGCGCTACTTACAAAGGCAACTACAGCGGCCACCCGGCCCGGCAGATCGCAGCCCGCGCCAACGCCCTCGATCTGTCGCTGCTGCGCACGCCGCTCAATCACCGCTATCAGTTCGGCAGCACCAACGTCATCCCGCTGCAAGCGCAGATCAACGATGACTGGGCCGACAATCTGATTGGCGCGCAGTACCTGGAAATGCCCAAAGGCTCGCACACCCGCGTGCGCCTGACCGTGCGCTCGGTCGATCCGCAGCAGGCCGCGTACATTCAGCTCAAGGCCAAGGAGTTTGAACAGGACGTGCAGATCGGCCTGCCGCAGGAGATGGTGGCAACCGCCGACCAGCCGCTGGAAATGAACTTCAGCTTCGACAACCCGCAAGAGCGCAAAGCGTTTTCTTTCCATTTGCTGGGGTATGGATTGGGTGCGGTTGAAGTGACGGATTTCAGTGTGATCACTGAACTGCCGGGGCAGGATGATCTATTGGATGAGATGCCTGAGGATGACGCACCGCAATCCAGTTGATTCATTCCTATCCATGAGAACACAGGGCGTAGTTACGCCCTGTTTCAATCAGCTAGCTGAAAATATGAAAAGATCCGGTAATTTTTCGATCTTCTTTCAGGATAAATTCCAGCGTTCCCTTGATAGTTTTTTTACTATTGCTCAACTCTACGGTTACCCAGCCCGACTCGACCGGATAAGTTTCCCCCTCAATGTCGACCTCCCATTTTTGCGTCCACTCGCGATCGCCAACACGGATTGTATAGGGGGTATAACTTGGAACGCTTTGAGGAATTGCAAAAATCACCGAATTCAGTTTTTGGGTGAACTGATCCAGACCTAGGGCCCAGAATTCTTGATAGGCAGTGGAAATGAAAAGCACCTGGGTACTTTTGAGGGTCCAACCAGCACCATCTGTAGCATCAAAAGTCCCAGTGGCCTTTGTATTTCCGACTAGCTCTTTCTTCTGCTTCTGTTCTTCGCTGAGCATCGTGTTTATCTCTATGTTGAACGTTGATGAAGTTTCTCGACTTGGATAGTATTTTCAGGCGCGCAAAGCGCCAACTGTCATAAATGACAGTTTTTAAGACACATTCGAAATTACAAAACCCTTGCTTACTTCCAACACCGTTCTTGAGAGAGCCTGCCTATCAGCCCCCAATAGTCGGCCTATTAGCTGACTCTCCAAGTCGGGTCTAGCCTTACTAGTCCGAAGTCGGCACGAGCCGGCCGTAGCAGACCTGATAAGGACCCGAACATGGCAAACGAATCGAAATGCCCGTTCAACCACGCCGCCGGTGGTGGTACGACGAATCGTGACTGGTGGCCGAATCAACTCAACCTGAAAATCCTGAGTCAGCACTCGCCCAAGTCCGATCCGTTGGGCAAGGACTTCGACTATGCCAAAGCCTTCAAGAGCCTCGACTTTCAAGCCCTGAAACAAGACCTCAACGCGCTCATGACCGACTCCCAGGACTGGTGGCCGGCCGACTTTGGCCACTACGGCCCCCTCTTCATCCGCATGGCGTGGCACAGCGCCGGGACCTATCGCACCGCCGATGGCCGTGGTGGCGCCGGCTCCGGCCAGCAACGTTTTGCGCCACTGAACAGTTGGCCGGACAACGTCAGCCTCGATAAGGCTCGCCGCCTGCTGTGGCCGATCAAGCAGAAATACGGACGCAATATTTCCTGGGCCGACCTGATCGTTCTCACCGGGAACGTAGCGCTGGAGTCCATGGGCTTCAAAACCTTCGGTTTCTCCGGTGGCCGCCCCGATGTGTGGGAGCCGGACGAAGATGTCTACTGGGGCTCCGAGCACGAATGGCTCGGGGGTGACAGCCGCTATGGCAAAGACAAGTCCGCCATGCAGGAGCCCGGTGACGGCACGCTGGTCGCCGAGCCGGATTTGCATGGCAAGGAAGAAAGCCGCACCGATCAGGGCGAACGTAATCTGGAAAACCCGCTCGCTGCGGTGCAAATGGGCCTGATTTACGTAAACCCCGAAGGCCCTGAGGGCAATCCGGACCCGGTCGCGTCGGCTCACGATATCCGCGAAACCTTTGGCCGCATGGCCATGAACGATGAAGAGACCGTGGCATTGATCGCGGGCGGTCACGCCTTCGGTAAAACCCACGGCGCCGGCCCTGCCGATAACGTCGGACCGGAGCCGGAAGCGGCCGGCCTCGAAGAACAAGGCCTCGGCTGGCGCAACGCGTTCGGCACCGGCAAGGGTGGCGACACCATCACCAGCGGCCTCGAAGTGACCTGGACCACCACGCCGACGCAGTGGAGCAACAATTATCTGGAGAACCTGTTCGGCTTCGAGTGGGAGCTGAGTAAAAGCCCGGCCGGTGCCCACCAGTGGATTCCGAAAAACGGCGCCGGTGCCGGCACCGTTCCGCATGCCCATGACCCGAGCAAAAAGCTTTCGCCGACCATGCTCACCTCCGACCTGGCGTTGCGCTTCGATCCGGCCTACGAGCAGATCTCGCGGCGCTTCCTCGCCAATCCAGATCAATTGGCTGATGCGTTTGCCCGTGCCTGGTACAAACTGATCCACCGCGACATGGGTCCGCTGTCTCGCTACCTCGGCCCGGAACTGCCGAGCGAAGAACTGCTGTGGCAGGATCCGATTCCTGAGGTCACTCACCCGTTGATCGACGACAGCGACGCGGCTGCGCTGAAAAGCAAAGTACTTGCCTCGGGTTTGTCGGTGTCGCAACTGGTCTCCACCGCCTGGGCGGCACTCTCGACGTTCCGCGGTTCAGACAAGCGTGGCGGCGCCAACGGTGGTCGTCTGCGTCTGGCGCCGCAGAAGTTCTGGCAAGCCAACCAGCCTGAGCAACTGGCCAACGTGCTGCAAACCCTTGAGGGCATTCAGAACGAGTTCAATGGCGGCGGCGCTGGCAAGAAAGTCTCGCTGGCAGACCTGATCGTGTTGGCGGGGAATGCCGGGATCGAACAAGCGGCGAAAAACGCCGGCCATTCGGTCACGGTGCCGTTCTCGCCGGGACGTGCGGACGCCTCGCAAGAGCAAACTGACGTTGACTCATTCGGTTTCCTTGAGCCGATCGCCGATGGTTTCCGCAATTACAGCAAGGGCAAATACACCGTGTCGGCCGAGGCGCTATTGATCGACAAGGCGCAACTGCTGACCCTCACCGCGCCGGAAATGACTGTGTTGCTGGGTGGCTTGCGCGTGTTGAATACCAATGTCGGGCAAACCCGGCATGGTGTGTTCACCTCGCAGACCGAGGCGCTGACCAATGACTTCTTCACTAACCTGCTGGACATGGGCGTGGAGTGGAAACCGACTTCAAGGGATGCGGATGAGTTCGAGGGGCGCGACCGTAACACCGGCAGCGTGAAGTGGACGGCGACGCGGGTTGATCTGGTGTTTGGTTCCAATGCGCAGTTGAGGGCGCTGGCTGAGGTGTATGCCAGTTCGGATGCGAAGGAGCAGTTTGTTAAGGACTTTGTGGCGGCCTGGACGAAGGTCACCAACCTGGACCGGTTTGATCTACGTCAGTAGCACACTACCCCTCGTCGACGAAAACGCCGCTCACTGAGCGGCGTTTGCATAACGATCAGCGAAACTCTTCAGTGTCAGTCGCTCGCTAGATCGTCACTATCCCTGCATCCTGCAAGGCACGCAGCATGACGGCTGCTCCGCATTGGCGGGAGACGGCATCGGGATCATATTTCCCGTCCTGCACAAATTTCCCTTTGGTGTAGTGATTCGAAAAGCTCCACAAGTAAGGAGAATGAATACCCTTAGGGTGATATCCCCAACCGTTGTAACTCTCCCAACGATACAGCGCACTGGCCAGGTCCCAATCCGTCAGACCGCCAAAACGTTGATAGTTGATCGCATCAATGGCGCTGGACTCCCAGTCATTGGGTGGGTTCCACACTGGCGGGCGGCCTCTGGGCACTTGAATTGTCCTGCCGCTCAGAGGATCGCCATTGTGAAGGTGGCCATTGAAGTTGAAGCTTGCTTCCAGCGCATGAACAATCCCGATAAACCACCACGGCGCGCCTGTCTTGGCCGCAACCGACTCATAACACGCACGATACTGCAGTAACTTCTGCCGGTGCCAGGCCACCTCACCTTTGTGTTCCGGGCGAATCTGACAACTGGCGTAGAGCATTTCGTATTCGCTTTTCAGACTTTCGAGCAGCGGCGCAGCTTCCAGTTCGCCCTCCTGAACCGGATCCTGAACGAATCGGTTGTAACGGCTCAACAGATCGCCCTCGCCAGCATCGACAGTGAGGCCCGCCGTTCCTTCCTGAAGATTTACCAACCTTTCCAGTAACGGTCTGCGGTCCGCCAATGCGGCGGCTTCTAACGACAGCGCTTGCAGCTCCGGTGGCTCATCAACGCTTACAACACTGCGTCCATTCGCCAATAGCTCGATGGCGTCCAGATCAGGATTTGCCTTAATGATAAAGGATGCATCGGCTTCGAAACTGGCAGGGTCGAATGCCTCCGCCGGCAGTGGCGCCGACACTTGCTCGAACTCTCCCACCGCCTCGAATCGATCCAGCATGGCTGCCGGCCCGAGAGACCAGCGCGGACCAAATCGATACACGGCGTAATACAGGATTTTGGCTTTGACCTCCTCGACACCACTGCACACTATGCCGTCATAAAACATCTGATGGGTTTGCCTCCATGGGCGTGAACGTTCGTCACAGTAAAAGTCATGGACGATCGAGGCGTTGCGATAAAGCCCTTCAAAAGGCCCGCCAATCAGCGACCAGAACACCCTGGGAATAGACGCGCCATCAACGATGGCATTGGTGGGTACGGGCCATTCGTTACCATTTTCCTGAACGTAACCGAATGGACGCTTCAATTGCATATGCCGCCCATCATCGAGCCACTCAGTCAGGGGTGGGGCATCGGTGTATCGACCGTACCCAAATACGGCTTCGAGCTCTGCATTCCCCTGCCACTGCAGCCCGTCAGGACGCAGAATCGCCACAAGATCCTTGCGTCGGTTGATCGGACGTATCCTGACGGCGGCGCCTTGTTGCCTGGCAATCGCGGCACTGGTTGTCTTGCGCCCGCCCCCGCCGGCTTCGAGCATCTGCGCGACACCCCATGCCAGGGCTACGTGCGTGATTGCATCTTCGGTGCCGAAAAAAACCAGATCGCCCAGATCGGCTTGCTGAGGCTCTACCGGGCGACTTCGACCCTTTGAAAAAAAACGGTAGAGGCCTTCGGCGGTCTGGTCTCCTGAAGGATCCATATTCAGGAGGCGCAATGCCCACTGGACAAATCCCGAGCAATCGTAGGCATCCGGACCTTCAGCCCCCCAGATATAGGGTTTGCCAATTTCTTCGCTGCACCTTTGCCGCCACTGCTCTTTGTTATTCATTGGGAATGGCCTTTTTTCTTGGGTTGCAATTAAAGTGGCAACATCAAAGATAGCCACCTATCAATAAATCGCTTTAACGTTTAATCACCACGATAGAAATAAGAAACAATAGTTGCCCATAAAACCGCGATAAGCGGCCCGACAAAAGCGAAGCCACTAGAAAGTTGTATGGGCGAATTAGGAGGACCCAGTGCCATCAGCCAAATAAGAAATGAGATAGACGAAATCGCGATAGCTATTATTTGCGGTTTACCATTCTGCGTTGTGGCTTGCCATCTAATAGCCGCCGAAAAAAGCAGGCAAACGATAGCCACGCCCCACAACACTTTAATTCTGGAGCCGACCGTCAGCTCTGCCGAGACGCCCGGAACCAAAGCAGCGGCCGCGCCGTAGAGGCCCAGCGCCTCAGCGGGCATCAACTTGGCCAGACGGGTGGCCCACCCGTCTGGCGGCTCTGGCAATGCTCCGCTTTCCAACTCAGATGGAGGGGCGGGAGCACGAACACGAAGTGACATGACTTAACTCCTTTCAAGCCGCTGCTGAATATATTGATGAGCGCCTGAAAGTATTTAGTACAACTCACAGGAAGTTGCTGAAAATTTATCTACTCTTCGTATGTGGTTTTTCCCGTCGACCAAAATACACATAGCGGAGGAACGCGATAATGGAGTCAAACGATGTCCGCCAAAAAGCCTGGCGCCGAAAATTGCAACTCGACAGAACCGTGGCGGGCGGCACGCTGGAAGCCAGCCTGGAATCGGACGCCAACTTTATTGCACTCGATGATCGCATTCGTCTGGCAAAAGAACGCATGCGCCGCATTGTCATCCAGCAGTTCGGCGCAGACCAGGCGCTGCTCGATACCGTGGACAAGATTGAGGTCAGCAGCAAGGAAGCCGCGAGCGTCCTCGCGCAAGACGAGCGCGCGCCTACCGATGATGAATACGCCTCACTTGAAGCTATTGTCTCCTTTGACGGTTCCCGTCCTTCCTTCCTTCTGAAGGAGGACCGTATCGACTTCGATTCTTCCTGGTGCACCAGCCAATGGAGGACCACGCTGAGTCCGTTTCAGGAATCACTCGCTGACTTTGCCGCCTGTGTGGGGCGGGTGGAGATAGGTGAAAGCGGGATCGGTAGCGTCTTTTTGATCTCACCTACCCTGGCAATCACCAATCGCCATGTCGCACAACTTATCGCTCATTTCGACGGGCAGACGATGACCGTGAAAGACCACGTCAATGTCGATTTTGGCCGGGAATACAAGGGACGCCCCAGTTACGATCGCCGCAAGGTCCGCAGCATCGTGTTTGCCGGGGCAGCGCCCATCGCCCAACCCGTCGATCACGGCAAGCTGGACCTGGCCGTACTGGAGTTGTCGAAATCGACACTGTCTGAAGATTTGTCCCAGCGGTTCCTGAAGATCGGCACGCCTGCCTATCCCGTCACCGACGGTATGGTGCTGGCGACAGTCGGTTTCTCTGGCGACTGGAGGCGATTCGCCCCCCAGGTACTGCAATCACAATACGAAACGGTCATCGCCCGGCTGCTGGAGGGGGATAGCGGCTCGAAACGCCTGGCTCCCGGAGAATTCACCGGAATGCTCGACAGCGCGCCCGGCTGGACGTTGACCCATGATGCGACCACGATAAATGGCAACTCCGGCTCCCCGCTCACCCTTATCAAAGGCGCCGGTGCACTTGATGCGATCGGCTTGCACTACGGCGGGACCTGGCAAGGGGCGCGGGCCAATTGGGCGCATCTGCTCGCAGATTGCCTCAGTGCCGAAACCATTCCCGATCAGCGCAGCCTGCGTGAAGCGTTGGTGGCCCGCGACGTTGCCGTATGAACGCAACAGCCATTGCATGGCTTGAATGCAAACCGTAAACGGTAAAACGGTGCGTAAAGATGACCCAAATCACAGATCCAAGATTCGTCGCGCTTGCCGATGCAACGAACGGGGAATGGTCGACCGTTCTGACTGTCTGGAACGAATTTCGCGGGAAGTACAACTATCACCTCCATACCGAGGTGGAGAGCGATCGCCACAGTTTTCTGCGACAGGCATACTGGTTGGCGTATGGCGGCGGGCACTTGCGCGCCTTGCTCAATCGGCTTGCCGAAAGCGGGGTCACCAGCGACTCACTGAATGACGCCGCCGCGCCCCTGCTCGGGACCGGCTTCAATTTTCAGTCTTACGTCAACGGTGAGTGGACACCACAGAACGCGCTCATTGGTGGACGTCGATTGATGCAGGCGTGCGACCATGTTTGCCGTATCGCCATAGATGGCAAGCACCGGGGATCGGGCATCCTTATCCGACCTAATGTAGTGGCTACCGCCGGACACGTGATTGCACGGCTGTTGACTGAAACTGGGCAGTCCACTCCCGACAGCCTCAAACGGTTGGAAATCACTTTCTTTGATGCCGATGACTTGCTCGCAGACGGTGCCGTGCAAACGGCGAAGCCGATCACAGCTTCACTTCATCAACAATGGCTGATCCATTACAGTCCGCCCGCACCGAATGAAAGCGATGAGACGTACGCAATCGATTGTACGGTGGGCATAGCGGCCCCGGATGGCCCTTGGGATCTGGCCCTGGTGCGATTGAGCGCACCGCCGCGCGCCGGGCTGTCCGGACATCGCATGAGACGGGCCTCATTGAGGGAAGAGACGGGCGTGCATATTCTGCACCACCCCGGTAACCCCATGGGAGCACCCATGGGGTTGCTCTGGTCGATAGGAACGGTGACTGATTACTTGGGTGAACCGACGCCCTTGCGCTGGCTCCATAACGCCAATACCGATGGCGGCTCCTCTGGAGCGCCGTGTTTCGACACCGAATGGCGCGTAGTGGCGCTGCACCAAGCGGGGCCGAAGGTCATCACGACGACGCCGCAGAGAAATCGTGCCGTCCCCATCTATGCCTGGGCAGATAGCGTCGATCACCTGTTGAAGGTCAAGGACATTGATCCGACGCCTTATTTGACCCATGCACTGGATGAGAACCGGGTTCGCACCCCGGTGTTCGGGCGCAAACTGCTGCAAGCCCGGGCATGGCGGACCATGACGGATGCGACACAGTCCAATGAGCAACTCTTCGTGATCCAGGGACCGCCACGCTCGGGCAAGACGTTTACCGGTTGCATTCTGGCGGAACTTGCCCAGCAAGCAGGATGCCGGATTACATCACTTGATGTGCGCAATATGCAGACGGACAGCGTGCCGCAGTTCGTACAAAGGATCCTGGGCAGTCTGGGAACATCCTCCAGTGGCGCCGTCCTGGAAACGTCTGGACTGACCACCGTCATTCGCAACTTGCAGAATGAGCTCTTGCCGGGATTGCTTCGGGAAATTGAACAGGCGGCTGCCGACAAACCGTTGTGGATCGTGCTTGATGGACTGGAAATCTGTGACGCCTCGGCAGCCGCGATTTCTCAAGTGGTTGAAGGCCTGATCAGCGGGCTAAAATCCGCCTCTCATCTGAAACTGGTGCTTATCGGATGGAAAGGCACGGTAGACACCAGGTACCTCGAAATACTCTCCAGCGCACCTCAAATCACAGAAATCGTTGAGCATCTCTGGTTAACCCTTGCGCCCCCCGGCTTTGATCCTCCGGAAGGAATGCCGCTGATGCTGAGCTCTTTTATTACTCAGACACTCCGTGCTCAACCGCCCGGCGAACCTTACGCCCGGGCGATCGCGGTAGTCGGCATTGCGGCAACGACCATCCGCAGCCTGCTTGATCCCTATATTCACGCGGCCCCACAAGGTGAAACCGGATGACCTTCTCAACCGACGATATGCAACTTGAGCTGTTAGGGGCAGTATTAAAAAGCGCCTGGAGCAGCCGCTCGCCTTCCGAGCGGAACGCTTTCGCCGAATCGACGGGGGTGTCGCCGGACGCACTCATTGAATCGTCGGAAGTATCAGCCCACGCCACTATCGGACTGAGTGAGCCGATCAGTGTCTGGGCCCGTGAGGCTTTGCAAGAGAAGAGTGATGACGCGTCTTCCGGATCATCCGAGCGACAAGCCACAGCCAGCTATCCACTATTCAAACGAGAATTGGAATCCGACAGCCTACCGACGACCGAATCAACGGTACCTGTGCCTCTGGATGCTGACCTGATTGCCTCGATCGAAAGGGACGCGGCACTCTCCGGCGCCCTGCACCCCCAGGATCTGGTGGCGGGCTACCCTCCCGCATTGAGTCATCAATTGCTCGACCAACTGGCCCCGAGCTTTGATCGTACTCTTGGCGAAAACTCCTGGCTCTGGACGCTGAAGAGCGATCGGCGAACCCAGATTCTGAAAAACCTCGATCCCAGTGAGCTTCAGGCACTGGTGGAGAAGGCCTCAGCAATCGCCACTGACCGGAGCGGCGAAACCCTGCGCCAGACCCTCAGGGGCGACACCTCACCGACCTTGCTGTTGCCCGCCAATGTTGATGCAGACTTGCAAGCGCTGACCTGGGCCCTGCCCGTGAGGCCCAACATCGAGCCGCAGCTCAAAGCCCTGCGACGGGACGCGTATCTGGCATCATTGCTCAGTTCATACGACTACCTGCTCAAGGATGGTTTTTTTGGCCGAAATGCGGAAATCTCCCGGATTCACGCGTTTGCCAGCGCACTCACCACCGAGAGCCGGATTTCCATACTGTCCATCACGGGCGTTGGTGGCTCTGGTAAATCGACATTACTGGCGGCGGCTCTGCGCCCACTGACAATCCGGTCCTTTGAAGACAATTCTGCACCAATGATGGTCTATCTCGACTTCGATCGTCGAGCGTTCCTGATCGGTGCGGAACTGGAACTCTCTTTTGAATTAACGCGCCAGATGGGGCAGATCGTACCCGCCGCCAGTGACGCCTTTGAACAACTTCGCGAGCAGACCGGGCGTGAACGTGTTGAGCGTGGCGAACACTCCAAGGCTTCAGTCGATGCCGGCACTGAAGCCTTTTCGCGGCAGGGCTCTGAGTTCGACTGGCGGGCGAGAGACATCATCGAACTCTATCGCATCGACAAGCGCGCCTTGATTCTCGTGATCGATACGTTTGAGGAGTGGCAGCGTGAAAACTACGACCGCGCTGACGCTGAGGCGCCCTTCAATCGCATTCTGGATTGGCTAAGTTCTGTGCAAAATGAATGGAGTCTCGCCGTTGGCGTCATTATCAGCGGGCGCGCATCGGTTTCATCCAGAGAGCGTGGGATCGTCAATGATTCGATCAAACTCGAACACCTGAATAACAATGAAAGCAGCGCACTCCTCAGATCACTCAACGTACCGGTAAAAGCTGCCAGTCAACTGGCCGCGATCGTTGGCGGCATTCCGCTGTCACTCAAACTGGCGGCCCGTTACTTCAACAATCTGTCAAAAGATGCGCAGGCGTCTTTTCTCGAGGGTGCGAATACTGAACTCAGAGGCGTCAGCAGCATCATCTGCCAAGGCATTCTTTATAAACGCTTCCTCGATCATATCGTTGACCCGCAAGCCAGAAAACTGGCTCACCCAGGGCTCGCACTCCGACAGGTGACGCCTCAACTCATCAAAGATATTTTGGCCATACCCTGTGATTTGGGTGAGCTTTCACTTGAGAGCGCCGACGATATATTTCATAAGCTTTCTCGAGAGGTCTGGCTGGTCGAAATGCGTGATGGGGTGCTTATGCATGTACCCCAGATACGGCGCGTGATGCTTGACATGATGAATGCCGACCCACTTTACAGTGACAAGATCCGCTCCGTTCACGAGGCGGCCGTGCAATGGTATGCCGGCGCTGACCGTTCGGACGAAGACCAAGCCGAGGCGCTGTACCATGCCATTACACTTGCCGGTCCGGACGAGGCAGACCGGCTGGTCAGAACGGCGAGCAGATTATCGCTGGGACGCCTGGTTCACTCTGTGGGTGATTTCAGCCCCGCAAAGCGCGTCCTGATCCTTGATCAACTCAAGCGAAAACTGACCATCGCCGATGCCAGGCTGCTGCCCGAGGTTCGCCGCACGGTATGGATGACGGCGCGCGCAAATGAACAGATCCGGTTGGGTCAGGTGTCGCAGACAATCGACATGTGGAACGAACTCGTCCCCAATCAAACGCCTGGACATTGGTACGCAACCGCCATTTTTCAGTCAGGAAGATGGCATGAGATGAAACCGATCAACGAAGAAACTTTTTCTTCACCCGATCAGTACCTTTCTTATCACTACCTCCTGGCGGGGGTTCTGCGTCGAATCGACCCGGCTCAATCAAGTGCCATGTTGAATGTCCTGGCGCAAGTGATAAACAAACAGGTCGAAGGCTTGAGCAACGCCAACAACCCATTTCTGACCGGTACGATTCTTGAGAATATTTATTTTCAGGCAATCATTGACCCGCAACATCATCTCGAACTGACCCTCAATCACGACACCTCACGCTGGATCGACAAAAGAGAGGAAATCACCAATGCGACTCAATATCTCAGGATCAGCTCACTCAAGGCGATAAACACCGTCCGGCAAGTAGCCGCAGCACCACGGCAAGTGCTGGCGGGAATATTCCAGCCAACACCTGAATTCTTCAACGCCATTGCCCACTCGATACAAAAACTGGGCGGTAACGTTGCCCTGTTCAACAGTTTTGCCCAGGACTTCATTGCCCGGCTTGAAAACCGATTGAGACTGGGGATGATTCTCGGCCAGTTTTCCGACTCGTTTGCAGAAGCGGTACTTGGCTCGTTCAGAAAAGAAATCAGAGGTGAGACACTGGCTCAACTTACCCTCGGGATAGTGAGTGATGACCCTGAGTGGCGCGTCCCCATTCGGCTGGCACTGACCAGCGCCAGCCAATCCTCGTCAGATTTTGCGAAGCTATCGCGTCAACTTTCCCTGGCGCTTGAGCCTTGGGCCCCCATCGAGCTTGTACAAAGCGACAACATGAACCTGACGCCTTCCGCCTTTTGGTTGGGGGCCATCGAATATGTGGACCGGTGTCGTCGCCTGCCCCGCTTCATGGCGAAGTGCGCTCAACATCCTGATGAGCGTTTGCAGCATGTGGCGAAGGCTTATCTGGAATGGGCGCAATGGCGCGATCGGTATGCCGCAAAACAATGAAATCGAGGGCGACAACGGATGCGGGCGTTGGCGTTTCATTGCCCGACAACGATTGATCAACTGACGCGCATCAGTGGGGAGCCAGGTTGCCAGCGCACCCGGCGTGTCAGACGACAGGCTTGTCATCTGACTCGTACTCTTTGCTGACAACCTGCAACGTCGCCAAAAGCCCTTAAGCCAGGCTCTTGCTCACCACCTCATACACATCACTCGACAACTGCCCCGACGCTCGAATCCGCTCCAGCTCAGCCTTCATCAACGCCTGCCGCGCACCGTCGTATTTACGCCAGCGAGTCAGCGGTGCCAATTGACGCGAAGCGATCTGCGGGTTGAAGCCGTTCAGCTCGATTACCAGATCCGCGAGGAAGCGATAACCCGAGCCGTCCGCCGCGTGGAAGTTGATCAGGTTCTGCCCGGCAAACGCGCCGACCAGTGCACGCACCTTGTTCGGGTTCTTGATGTTGAACGCCGGGTGCTGCATCAACGCTTTCACGCGCTCCAGACCGCCTGGCAAAGTGCTGCCGGCCTGCACGCTGAACCACTGATCCATGACCAGCGGATTGTCCTTGAAGTGCTCGGCGAAACTGGCCAGCGCCAAGGCTTTCTGCTCTTCGAACGGCGAGTTGACCAACACCGCCAGCGCGGTCAGGCGCTCGGTCATGTTGTCGGCCGTTTCGAATTGCTCCAGCGCCGCCGCGAGGACTTCCGGCTTGCCGCTGAGCATCAGATACGACAGCGCTATGTTCTGCAGCGCGCGACGGGCGAAATGCTCGGCTTCGGCCACGTACGGGGTTTGCTTCGACAGGTCACGGTTGGCCTGATAACGCAGCCACAGCGCCTCGAACAACCCTTCGGCCAATTGCTTGCGCGCGAACTCACGGGCGATATGAATCGCGTCGACGTCAGCCACTTCGCTGATTTCAGTGAGGTACGCCTCACCCGGCAACGACAGCATCTCGGCGACCATCGCTTGATCCAGCGACTCGTCCGACAGCACCGTGCGCAACGCCGAGACCAGACGCGGGTCGAGCTTCAGGCTCTCGCCCTTCTGCTGCTGGCCAATCAGTTCTTGCAGCACTTGCACCGACAGTTGCTGACCGGCATCCCAACGATTGAAGCCGTCGCTGTCGTGCTGCATCAGGAACATCAGTTGATCGCGGTTGTACGGGAAGCTCAGTTTCACCGGTGCCGAGAAGCCGCGCAGCAGCGATGGCAGTGGCTGTTCAGCGATGTCGATGAAGGTGAAAGTCTGCTCGGCTTCGGTCACCGAAATTACGCGAGTAGTGCCTTGTGCCGATGCTTCGCCAGCCAGACGCAGGGCAATCTCGTTGCCTTTGCTATCCAGCAGGCCCAACTCGACCGGGATCACAAACGGCAGTTTTTCAACTTTGTCCGGGGTTTCCGGGCAGCTCTGGCGGAAGGTCAGGCTGTAGGTTTTTGCGGCAGCGTCGTAAGACTCGCTCACCGCCAGACGTGGCGTGCCAGCCTGGCTGTACCAGCGTTTGAACTGGGTCAGGTCGACGCCGTTGGCATCTTCCATCGCCTTGATGAAGTCGTCGCAGGTGACCGCTTGGCCGTCATGGCGTTCGAAATAAAGATCGCTGCCCTTACGGAAGCCTTCGGCACCGAGCAGGGTGTGGATCATGCCGACCACTTCCGAGCCCTTTTCGTACACGGTCAGGGTGTAAAAGTTGGAGATCTCGATAAAGCTGTCCGGGCGCACGGCGTGAGCCATCGGGCCGGCATCCTCGGCGAACTGGTGGGTACGCAGGTACGCCACATCCTGAATACGCTTGACCGTGGCCGAGTTCATGTCGGCGGAGAAGCCGGAATCACGGAACACCGTGAAGCCTTCTTTTAGCGACAGCTGGAACCAGTCGCGGCAGGTCACGCGATTGCCCGACCAGTTGTGGAAGTATTCGTGGGCGACGATTGCTTCAACGCGCTGATGCGCGGCGTCGGTCGCGGTTTCAGCGCGGGCCAGCACGGCGCTTGAGTTGAAGATGTTGAGGCCTTTGTTCTCCATCGCGCCCATATTGAAGTCGTTGACGGCGACGATCATGAAGATGTCCAGATCGTATTCGCGACCGTAAACCTCTTCGTCCCAGCGCATCGACTTCTTCAGGCTGTTCATCGCGTGCTGGCACTTGTCGATGTTTTCCGGCTCGACGTAAATGCGCAGCGCGACGTTGCGATCGGTCATCGTGGTAAACGTATCTTCAACGCACCACAAATCACCGGCCACCAGCGCAAAGAGGTACGCCGGTTTCATGAACGGGTCTTCCCACGTCGCCCAGTGTCGGCCGTCTTCGCCCGGGCCCGAGGCGATCGGGTTGCCGTTGGAGAGCAGCACCGGGTAGCTGTGCTGTTCGGCGACCACGGTGGTGGTGAACTTGCTCATCACATCCGGACGGTCGAGGTAATAGGTGATCTTGCGGAAACCTTCGGCCTCGCACTGGGTGCAGAACATCGTGCCGGATTTGTACAGGCCTTCCAGCGCGGTATTGGATTCCGGGTGGATCTTGACGCTGGTGTCGACCGTGAAGGTTTCGCTGGTCGGCTGCAGCGTCAGGTGATTTTCGCTGACTTGGTAGTCGCCGTCCGACAGTTCCTGATCGGCCAACGTCACCGAGAGCAATTCCAGCTGCTGGCCATCGAGCACCAGCGGCGGCAGGCCCGGGCCACGCGCCGGGTTGCGGCGCATCACCAACTGCGCGTGCACCAGGCTGTGATCCTCGAACAACTCGAAGGTCAGGTGTGTTTCGTCGATCAGGTACTCGGGCGCCTGATAATCCTTCAGGTAAATCATCTTCGGTTGTTCGGTGCGCATGCTGGCGTCCTTATTGATGCACGGCGAGCTGATAGGCCGTGTACTTGCGAATATTGATCACGCCGGTATCAAAGATCAGGTACTGGCCCTTGATCCCCAACAGCGTGCCTTCGGCAATCGGGTTCTTGTCCAGGTTGAAGCTGACGATTTTCGCCGGGTATTGCTCGATCGGGTAGCGGATTTCCAGCGGTTCGACGTCGGCAATGGTCTGAATCGCCTGTAGGCCGAATCGCTCTTGCAGGCCTTGCAAACCTTCAGCGCAACTGTCGAACAGTTGATCGCGCACTTGTGCCAGATCGACCGCCACCGCATCGCCCTTGAGCAACGCGCGCCAGTTGGTCTTGTCGGCTACCTGACTGCGAAACAGATCCTCGACGAAGCCCGATTGCTGCCGCGTCGAAACGCGCATGATCGGCAACGCCTGACACGCACCCTGATCGATCCAGCGAGTCGGCAGTTGCGTAGCACGAGTGATGCCAACCTTGATGCCCGACGAATTGGACAGGTAAACCACGTGATCGGTCATGCAGAACTGCTCGCCCCACGCTGGATCGCGACAGGTGCCGGCGTCATAGTGGCAGCGCTCCGGGCTCATGATGCACAGGTCGCACTGGGCCAGTTTGGTCATGCACGGATAGCAGTAACCCTGACTGAAACTGGTTTTGGTCTTGCGCCCGCAATGGGTGCAGTGGATCGCCCCGAGGTATTCCAGACGCACCGTAGTGCCGATCAACGGGTTGACCGGCACCTCGACGTCATCCAGACGAAACGCGTATTGCACGTTCGGCCCGTCCAGGCGCGCCGACATTTTGCTGATTGCACCGCGGCCAATCTCGATCAATGGATGGCATCCGACTTGAACAGGATGTTCGGTACTTCGATCGACTTCGATGCACATTCCTGCGGGCCCATGTAACCGGTGCGCTGGTCTTCAGGCAGGTTCTGGATTTCCCAGGCGATCATCGCCTGCAACGACAGCTCGCGCTGCTCGGCGGTGAGCTTGCCACCGTCGGACCACTTGCCGATTTCCACGGCGAGTTTCAGGCTCTCGTAGATGTCCGGGGTAATGTTGTTGATCATGTCGTTAAAAGAGGACATCAGGGTCTCCGTGCTCTTTATCTACTGAAAAATTTAGGCGGCCAGTTTACGGCGGTTATACAAACCGCCCAACAAACCGGTGAAGCATCCGATGAGTAACCCGCCGACGTGGGCGGCGTTGGCGATTTCGCCGAAACCGATCATTGAGATCAGCCCGGACATGCATACCAGCAACCACACCAGCATCATCACCAGCACGCCGCGCGGCAGGCGATAGGCCGGGTTCGGCGCCAGCAGTTGGAAGATCCAGCAGTGCCCGAGCAAACCGTAAAGTACGCCGGACAGGCCGCCGAACAGGGTCGCGCCGCTCCAGGCAAACTGCGCGTAGTTGGACACCAGGCTGAACAGCAGCGTCAGGCCGATCAGGTTGATACTGCCCTGACGCGACTCGATGCGCCGCCCCAGCTCCCAGTACCACATGCCGTTCATGGCCAGGTGGAGGATGCCGAAGTGGATCAGCATCGGCGTGACCAGCCGCCACCACTGCCCCGCCGCCAGGCTGTCGGCCAACGGCGTGAAATGGATGTACTCGCCGACTACCTGAAAATCGAGGAAGGTCAGCCAGCGCAGGGTCTGCAGATTCTCACCGAGGTACGTCAATCCACCAACGATCAGGCATAACAACAGGATGAACCCGGTGGCCTTGGCGTATTTCAGTTGCTCGGCAAAGCTCGGCCGCCTGACGATCGGCGCGACGGGAATGTCCATTTGCTGATCGGGATCGCCAGCCGGGAAGCGTTCGTACAGCGAGCGCACGTCTTCGCTGATTTCCGCCGGTGCCCACAGCACCTGTTCGCCAGCCTCTTCGCTGACGCGATGTGGCACTTGCATGCGTTGCAGCAGTTTGACGAAACCGCTCAAGTCCACCGCCAACGGCAGACGCAATACCGCTACCGCACTCATTGCAGCACCTCCGGCCGCTCGACATCGACCCAGACAAATTTATGCGGATCCAGACGGGTTTCCTGATCCAGACGATAGGCGACCAGTTTGCCGTAGAGCACCGCGCTGTAATCCAGACACGCGAGGTTCGGGCGGATCGGCGCCGGTTTGCCGCTGCGCCAATAGTGGCCGACAAACAGCAATGGCTCGTCGACGCCGTAACGCAGCAGGTTGTTTTTTTCGCTGGAGGTCAGCGGTTTCTGCGCCACCGGTTCTGGCAGCGCATCCGGCTGGAAGACGATATCGCCGTAGGTTTTCGGGTCGTCTTCCCAGAACTTGGTGCGGAAGAACGAACGCACCAGACCATCGCCGCTGGTCATGGTCAGGCCATCCGGCAGGCGCATGTCGGTGCCGCGCAGCAGGCGGTCGAACACGGTGCAGGCAAAACTGCCGGGCACGGCGGACGCCTGAAGAAAGTGTTCATCAATGCAGCCGTTCGCAAATTGCGCACGCAACGGTTCGATCAGGCCGGCGTCCCAACAGGCATGCACCACCCGGAAGCGTCCAGCGTCGACAAACAGCGGCAGCTCATAGAACCAGCGCTGGAAGTCGTGCCAGTCGCCAGGATGATCTTCGAACTGGGTCAGGGTTTCGTGCAGCAGGCGCGCGTGGCGCGGCGTGTGTTCGCGGACGAACTGCTTGCCGCTGCCGGGTGGCGCCGGCGTGCTCCAGCCCAACGCGTTGAATTCGTGATTGCCCATGATGCACAAGGCCTGACCGGCCTCGACCATGTCGTGGACGATGTGCAGCGCCTCGCGGATGCGCGGGCCACGGTCGATGATGTCGCCGACGAACACGGCCATGCGCGATGGATGCCGCCAGACTCCGCCCTGCTTGTGGTAACCGAGGCGGTCAAGCAAGTGTTCGAGGGTCAGGGCGCATCCGTGCACGTCACCAATCAGGTCATAACTGCGCGCGGGATCGAGCATCAGTCGCCTCCACCGCCCAGCTTGCTGCCCCAGCCGAGCTTGGTGCGGCAGACTTCGTAATAGTTGTGGTCGAGCGGGTGAATCAGTCGCAGCTTCTGGGCTTTCTTGCTGACGGTGATGGTGTCGCCCGGCGCGCAGGTGAAATGGTTCTGCCCGTCACAGGAGACTTGCGGGTAAATCTGCATGTTTTTCGACACGACGATTTTCAGCTCACTGTTGCCATCGACCACAATTGGCCTACTGGACAACATATGGGGGTACATCGGCACAATCACAATGGCATCGAGCTTGGGATGCATGATCGGCCCGCCGGCAGACAGTGCGTACGCGGTGGAACCGGTCGGCGTGGCGACGATCAGGCCGTCAGCCTTCTGACTGCAGACGAACTGACCGTCGATGTACAGCTCGAACTCGATCATCCGCGTCGATTTGCCCGGGTGCAGCACCACGTCGTTAAGTGCATCGCCCTGGCCAATGGCCTCGGCGTGGCGGCGAACTTCGGCTTGCAGCAGGAAGCGGTTTTCCACCAGATAGTGGCCGTCGAGCACCTTGGCAACTTCGACTTCCAGCTCATCCGGGCGAATGTCCGTCAGAAAACCGAGGCTGCCACGGTTGATTCCCAGCACCGGAATATTGTGTTTGGCCAGCGCCCGGGCAGCGCCGAGCAGGCTGCCGTCACCGCCGACGACGATGACCATGTCGCAGACTTCACCAAGCATCTTGCGCGACGAGGTTTGCAGGCCGTGGCCCGGCAGGACCTCGGCGATGGTGTCTTCGAGGATCACATGCAGGTGACGATCGAGCAGAAACCGTTTCAGTCGGCGGACGGTATCCAGCACCTGGGAACTGCCCAGGCGACCGATGATGCCGATATTGCGAAATTGCTCCATGGGACCTCTGCGGACAATCGAAAACGCGAAAGACACGATTATGGGCGAAAGCGCCGGTTAGACAAAATCCTTTCAGCCTCAAGGGTGTGCTCGTGTTTACGGCTATGCTCGCAAGATGATCCTATTTCCTGACTTGCTCCAGTTGCCCCACCAGTTGCGCCACCCGGAAGTGCGCGATCTGGCGTGGGTGATCCTCGCCCCGCCGATGCTCGCCACCACGCCATGGCCGCAGCGTCATCCGCTGGCGGGCAGTGACTGGGTGCATGATCCTGAACGTCTTGAGCGCTGGTTGCGTCAGCTTGATCGCGACAGTTATGGCTTGCTGCATTGGTTGTCGCAGGCACGTACGCGGCGGTTGGGCTTGTATTACGAGCGTTTGTGGCAATTTGCGGTTCAACATGCGCCAGGGATCGAATTGATAGCCGCCAACCTGCCAATCCGGCGCGAAGGTCATACCCTCGGCGAGCTGGACATGCTGCTGCGAGACCGCGATGGCGTGCATCACCTGGAACTGGCGATCAAGCTTTACCTCGGTCCGCAGCATGGGGACGGGGGTGATACGGCGCAGTGGCTGGGGCCGGGTTGTCATGATCGGCTGGACCGCAAACTGGCGCACCTGGCCGAGCACCAACTGCCAATCTCCGCGCGCCCGGAAAGCCGTGAAGTGCTGGCGGCGCTGGATATCGAGGTGTTCAGCGCGCAACTGTGGCTGGGCGGTTATTTGTTGTATCCGTGGCCCGGACAGGCTGAATCACCGAGCGGCGCACATCCGCAGCATTTGCGCGGTAGCTGGTTGCATCAGAAGGATTGGCCGGCGTTCGTCGCACAACGTCCGGCGGGACGCTGGCAACCCCTGCCCCGGCATGCCTGGCTGGCGCCGGCGCATTATCCGGCGGATCAGACCTGGTCCTTGGAGCATTTACGGATGTGGCTGGAAGATCTTGAGCCGCTGGCCCCGGCGCAGTTGATGGTGCGCCTGATCGAAAATGCGCGAGGGGAATGGGAAGAGGCGGAGCGGTTGTTTCTGGTGTCTGACCTTTGGCCGAATGTCCCCGGCCAGCCCTGATTTTTTGTGTCGCCTGTACCGGCCCCATCGCTGGCAAGCCAGCTCCCACAGGTTTTGTGGTGTGGCCCAGATAGTGAACACACCACAAAGCTAATGGGAGCTGGCTTTGTGGTGTGACTCAGGTAGTGAGCACACCACAAAGTTAATAGGAGTTGGCTTTGTGGTGTGGCCCAGGTAGTGGGCACACAGAAAATCCCTGTGGGAGCTGGCTTGCCAGCGATTGGGGCCACCTCGGTCTAGAGCGAAAGCCGCAAAGCCAAAGCCGCCAACGTCACCAGCAACACCGGCACCGTCAGCACAATCCCCACCCTGAAGTAATACCCCCAGCCTATGTGAATGCCCTTGCGCTCCAGCACATGCAGCCACAACAACGTGGCCAGACTGCCAATCGGCGTAATCTTCGGCCCCAGGTCACTGCCAATCACGTTGGCATAAATCATCGCTTCCTTGACCACCCCGCTCGCCTGACTGGCATCAATCGACAGCAAACCAATCAACACGGTCGGCAAGTTATTCATGATCGACGACAGCAACGCCGTCAGCACACCGGTGCCCATCGCCGCGCCCCACACACCATGACCGGCGAAGACATCCAGCCAACCGGCCAGATACCCGGTCAGCCCGGCATTGCGCAGGCCGTAGACCACCAGATACATGCCCAGCGAAAAAATCACGATCTGCCACGGCGCTTCTTTCATCACCTTTCGCGTGGAAATCTTGTGGCCGCGGGCGGCAATGCCCAACAACAGCGCGGCGCACACGGCGGAAATCGCACTGATCGGAATGCCCAGCGGCTCCAGCGCAAAACAGCCGATCAGCAGAATCACCAACACCGCCCAACCGGCATAGAACGTGGCTTTATCGTGGATCGCGGTTTCTGGATGTTCCAGTTGCTCAGGATCGTAAGCCGATGGAATGTCACGGCGAAAGAACCACAGCAACATGCCCAGCGTTGCCGCCACACTGACGAAGTTCACCGGCACCATCACCGCCGCGTAGCGGTTGAAGCTGATGTGAAAGAAGTCCGCCGACACGATATTGACCAGGTTCGACACCACCAGCGGCAGGCTTGCGGTATCGGCGATAAAACCTGCGCCCATGACGAATGCCAACGTCGCCGCCGGAGAAAAGCGCAGCGCCAGCAACATCGAAATCACGATTGGCGTGAGGATCAGCGCCGCACCGTCATTGGCAAACAATGCCGACACCAGTGCGCCGAGCAGCACCATAAAGGCAAACAGCTTGCGCCCGCTGCCCCGCCCCCAACGCGCCACGTGCAGCGCGGCCCAATTAAAGAAACCGGCTTCGTCGAGCAGCAGGCTGATGATGATCAGCGCGACGAAGGTGCCGGTGGCGTTCCAAATGATCTGCCACACCAGCGGGATGTCGCTGAGGTGCACGACGCCGAAGATCAGCGCCAATACGGCGCCAAGCGTCGCACTCCAGCCGACGCCGAGGCTTTTGGGTTGCCAGATGACAAGGGTAATGGTCAGCAGGAAAATCAGTGACGCAGCGAGCATCCGCAACAGCCTTAAATTAAGTAGAAGATCTGAACACTAAAACCTGTGGGAGCGAGCTTGCTGGCGAAGGCGGACGGTCAGTCACCCATGATGTGTGGCTGATGGCCCCTTCGCGAGCAAGCTCGCTCCCACAGGATCTCTGTTGTGCCAGGAATTTCGGTGAGCTTACTTTTTGTGTTGCTCTACGAATTGACCATACGCATTGATAAAACTCTGCAGAAAAGGTTTCACCGATTCGCTCAATTTGCCCGCCTCATCAAACGCCGAACCCGCACCGCCCAGGTACGCTTCCGGCTGCTGCATGCACGGCACATTGAGAAACACGAACGACTGGCGCAAGTGCTGATTCGCGCCGAAACCACCAATGGCACCGGGCGACACGCTGATCACCGCCCCCGGTTTGCCGCTCCAGACGGCCTTGCCATAAGGCCGCGAACCAACGTCGATGGCATTCTTCAACGGCGCCGGCACCGAACGGTTGTACTCGGGCGTGACAAAGAGCACCGCGTCGGATGAACCCACTTTTTGCCTGAAAGTGCTGTAGGCTGCCGGCGGTGAATCACCGTCGATGTCTTCGTTATAAAGTGGCAGATCGCCAATTTCGACAATCTCAAGTTTGAGGTTGGCCGGGGCCAGCTCCGCCAGTGCCAGGGCGACTTTACGATTGATCGATGCTTTGCGCAGGCTACCGACCACTACGGCGACGTTGTAGACATTGCTCATGGAAGACTCTCGATGGTCCGTGGGAGGAGCCAGTAGTTATAGATGATTCAGTGACGATTCCACCAGCACACCAGGGGAAATTCCTGCGTGCTGATTATTTTTTTCCTGCAGGAAAACTTACAGGCCTTGATGGCGGTCTACCAAGCCGCAAATCAAGCGTTTTATCTCCAGAGGTTCTAAGCAGATGGCAGCAGTACTCGTCGGTCAGTTCCATGCAAGAGATGCGGAAGGCCGCGTTTATTCCGTGCATGAGTTCCAGGAATCCAACCCGTCGGCAGACGGTTCCACTGGCTCGGAGCCGATTTACAAACTGGCGATTGGTGATCGCGTCAACAAGGTCAGCGAGAACGAGTTTCTCCTGGTCCAGTCAGGTATCACCCTGACGCGTGAACCCGAGCCAACCGTCGCCTCATAACTGGCCGTTATGAGCAGAAGTCATATGCGCAGACTTGGGGTAGGATTCAGCCACTGACCCCACCTGCTGAACATGGACTTCACGCATGCGTTTACGTCATATCGAAGTGATTCAGGCGCTCTTGCAGACCGGTCACCTGGGCACCGCCGCCGAATGGTTGCAGTTGCCGGTGGCCGAGGTCGAAGAGCGTTTGCGCGAAGCCGAGAGTCAGTTGGGGTTCATGTTGTTCGCCAGCGTGCGCGGGCGCCTGCAATCGACGCCCGAGGCGCGGGCGTTGCAGGTCGAAATCGCGCACGTCTATGAAGCGCTGGAGCCAGTGCAGCGTCTGGCCAGCAGCCTCAAACAGTACCTCGCCCCGCCCTTGCGCATCATCGGCACCCCGCCGCTTGCCCAACAATTATTGCCACAAAGTCTCGCGGCCCTGCGCCGACGCTTGCCGGATGCGCCTTGCAGCCTGCTCAGTGCGCCGACCCGCGACATCGTCCGCAGCCTGTTGTTGCGCGAAAGTGATCTGGGCCTAAGCCTGCACGACCCCGAACATCCGGATATCGATTGCCGGCCATTGGCCCAAGGCAAGCTGCAATTGCTCGCGCCTCATGGCTGGCTGCAACCGAAACAGAAATACATTTCCCTGCAGGATCTGGCCGGTCAGGCCATGGTCGGCCTCGAAGGTCAGGACCCGCTGAGCCCGGCGCTGGAACATAAGCTGCAGGCCTTGCGCCCGGCACCGAGCGTCCAGACGCGGGTGCAAACCCATCAGATGATGCGCAGCATGGTCGAGGCCGGCGAAGGCTTGGCCATTGTCGATCCGTTCACCGCACTGGGCGCGCGTTCGGCCGGGCTGGATGTCTGCCCGCTGTCGCCGGCCGTGCCGATCAGCCTTTACGCCCTGACGTTCAAGCACATTGCGCCATCCACGGTGATCCAAACGTTACTGGCGATCATCACGGAACAAGCCGAGGCGATGCTGTCGAGCTGAGCGGATTTTCCAGCGGATTATCAAACAATCGATACCAGAACAGCGCCACTTCGGCGGTGTTCGGATCAATGCCGCGATAACGCAACTGGTCAACGCCACCGATCACGTAGCCGCAACGCTCATACAGTCGACAGGCGCCAAGGTTGTTGTTCTGGGTTTCGAGCATGATCCCCGGCAGCTTTTTCTTGCGGCTCCAGAACTGCGCAACATCCAGCAATGCCTTGGCCACGCCATGCCGGCGGGCCGGCGCATGCACCGCCAGCTCGTCAATATGCGCGAAGCCGTTCCAGTTGGTGCTGATCACCAGATGACCGACCGGCTCGTCGTCGAGATAGGCCATGAAAATCGCGCTGTCGGCGGCGTTGTGGAAACTGCTGAACTCTTCGGGATCGATGCCGTAGCACTTGCGGTACGGCACGATCGGCGTCACCCGCCACTGCTCGACTGGCTGGCCAATCACGGCAGCGCCATAGGCGGCAACCTCGAAACTGAAGTCGCTGCCCCAGATATACGGCGCAAAGCCTTCATCGGCGACCCGCACCGACAGCCCTGGGTATTTCGGATTCATGACCGGTTGCATACTCGGGAAAGTCCTCATTCCTTGACGCAATCGACGGTGTAGTGCCGTCCATTGCCTTCGTCTTCGTGCTGCAATCCATGCACATCCGCGACAAAACCGGGAAAGCTGCTATCGAACGTGCGAGCGAATTTCAGATAATCGATGATCGAGCGGGTTGATTCGGTGAAGCGTTCGCCGGGCATGATCAGCGGAATCCCCGGTGGATACGGCACCAGCATCACTGCAGCAATGCGTCCTTCCAGCTCATCGATCGGCACCGCCTCGACTTCACCGCGCACCAGATGATCGTAGGCGTGGGCAGGTTTCATGGCGATTTCCGGAAGCACGGTGTACATGCGCTTAAGGTGTTTGGCGGTGGCGTTACTGCGATAGCAGGCGTGCAACTGATCGCACAAATCGCGCAGGCCCATGCCGCGATAACGCGCAGTGTCTTCTTGTGCCACACACGGCAGGCAGGTTTCCAGACGCACGTTGGCGTCGTAACTGCGCTTGAATTCGAGCAATTCGGTAAGCAGCGTGCTCCATTTTCCTTTGGTAATGCCCATCGAGAACAGCACCAGAAATGAATACAGGCCTGTCTTCTCCACCACCAGGCCGCGCTCCCAGAGGAATTTGCTGACCACCGCCGCCGGAATGCCCTTATCGCTCAGCGCACCGCCGGCATTGAGCCCCGGCATGACGAGGGTGACCTTGATCGGATCGAGCAACACGTAATCGTCACTGACCTCACCAAAGCCGTGCCACTCGGCATCCGGTTGCAACAACCAGTCCTCAGTCTGCACGCGGTCGATGCCTTCGACACCTGGCGGCTGCCAGATCGAAAACCACCAGTCATCGGCGGCAATGTGCTGACGCAGATTGGCCAGAGCGCGACGAAAACTCAGGGCTTCGTCGAAGGTTTCCTGCAACAGCGAACGTCCGGCCGGGCCTTCCATCATCGCCGACGCTACGTCCAGCGAAGCGATGATGCTGTACTGCGGCGAGGTCGAGATGTGCATCATGAACGCTTCATTGAAACGGTCGCGGTCCAGTTGCCGCGCGCCGCCGTCCTGCACATGAATCATCGACGCCTGACTGAACGCCGCGAGCAGCTTGTGCGTGGAATGCGTGGTGAACACCAGCGGGCTGTCTTCACTGCGCGAAGTGGCCATGCCGTAGCGCCCGGCGAAAAACTCGTGGAACGCCGCGTAGGCGTACCAGGCTTCGTCGAAATGCAGCACCTCGACGCTATTGCCGAGGCTTTGCTTGATCAACTCGGCGTTGTAACAGAGGCCGTCGTAGGTCGAGTTGGTAACCACGGCAAGTTTGACTTTCGGCGCACGGCCCTTGGTCAGCGGGCTGGCATCGATCTTCGCCTGAATCGATTCGCGGCTGAATTCGCTCAAGGGAATTGGGCCGATAATCCCCAGCTCATTGCGCTCCGGACACAGGTACAACGGAATGGCGCCGGTCATGATGATCGCGTGCAACACCGATTTGTGGCAGTTGCGATCAACCAGCACCAGATCGTCGCGCGCGACCATTGAGTGCCAGACAATCTTGTTGGCGGTCGAGGTGCCATTGATCACGAAAAAGGTGTGATCGGCGCCGAAATTACGCGCCGCACGCGCTTCAGCTTCGGCCAGTGGCCCGGTGTGATCGAGCAACGAGCCAAGTTCCGGCACCGACACCGACAAATCCGAACGCAGAGTGTTTTCACCGAAGAACTGGTGAAACGCCTGCCCCACCGGACTCTTGTGATACGCCACACCACCGCCATGGCCGGGGGTGTGCCATGAATAATTGGAATCGGCGGTGTGCTGCACCAGCGCCTTGAAAAACGGCGGCAGCAAACCATCCAGGTACTTGCGCGCCGCCCGTGCAACCTGCCGGGCGAGGAACGGCACGGTGTCTTCGAACAGATAGAGAATGCCGCGCAATTGATTGAGTTCGGCCATGGCATCGGCCGGGGCGTTTTCCAGAGTAACTTGCTCGCCGAGGGCAAAGATCGGCAGATCCGGCGCACGCACCCGCGCCAGGCCGATCAGTTCGGCCATGTTCTGCAACAGATGCGAGTTAGTGCTGGCGTCCTCGGCGGCAATCAGCATGCACGCGAGACCATGGTGGGTCGATGCCACCAACCGCCCCTCGGTGTAGTCGATGGCCGAAACAATATTGAAACCTTCCTGCTC
The DNA here is from genome assembly GCF_044541255.1 of Pseudomonas sp. NPDC085632. Lineage (NCBI taxonomy): Bacteria > Pseudomonadati > Pseudomonadota > Gammaproteobacteria > Pseudomonadales > Pseudomonadaceae > Pseudomonas > Pseudomonas sp. NPDC085632. The sequence continues at coordinate 330,932 of NZ_JBITSX010000003.1, forward strand.
CAACTCCCGGGCGATGCCACGGATACGGTCACCGGCGACCGTGTCGGCCTTGATATCGCGATGGACGATCAACACCGGAAACTTCAAATCTTTGTACATGAGGCTCAGAGTCCCAAGGCGGCAGAATTGAATCGGCCAATGCACTCAGGGTAGAGGGTTGCAGCGAATGTGGCGAGGGTGGCCAGTTGTCAGTATTTCCAGAAACAAAAAGATCGCAGCCTCCGGCAGCTCCTACAGTGGAATGTGATCCCCTGTAGGAGCTGCCGCAGGCTGCGATCTTTTGATCTTTCAGGCTTGAGCGTCGGCCTCGGCGATCTGCGTCCACATCGCCGGGCCGCCGGCAGACTTGGCAATAATTTCCAGCCGCACCAGATGCGCCGCCAATTCATCCTCAGTCGCACGAATGATCCGCGCTGGCTGGCGATCCGCCGGCAAACGACGAATTTCCGTGGCCGAGTTGTCGGCGCCATCGCCGGTGCCATTGCCGTCAGACGCGTTACCCGCCAGCGACAGACTGGTCTGGCCGCCGGTCATGGTCAGGTAGACGTCGGCGAGAATCTCCGAGTCGAGCAAGGCGCCGTGCAACTCACGGCCGGAGTTGTCGACGCCATAACGTTTGCACAACGCATCGAGGCTGTTGCGCTGCCCCGGGTGACGTTCCCGGGCCATCATCAGGGTGTCGAGGATCGAGCAGTGCTGGGTAATGTCAGCGCGATCCTGCTGACCCATCAAGGCGAATTCGTTGTTGATGAAGCCAACGTCGAACGCCGCGTTGTGGATGATCAGCTGCGCGCCTTTGATGAACTCGAAGAATTCATCAGCGACTTCGGCAAAGCGCGGTTTGCCGACCAGGAACTCGTTGGTGATGCCGTGAACGCCGATGGCGCCTTCATCACTTTCGCGATCCGGTTGCAGGTAAACGTGAAAATGCCGGCCTGTCAGGCGTCGGCCGATCAGTTCGACGCAACCGATTTCAATGATCCGGTGACCATCGGTCACCGGCATGCCGGTGGTTTCGGTATCGAGTACAACGGATCTGGTGGCCATCAGTGCTCAGCTCTCAACGGGTCGATCTTGCAAAAAACGCGGATGTTAACACGCTCACGGTTCGCATCGCGCGCCGGCTCGAATGACACCCCATTAACCTGAACACCCCCCCTGTAGGAGCTGCCGCAGGCTGCGATCTTTTGATTTGGTTTTTATAATCAAGATCAAAAAGATCGCAGCCTTCGGCAGCTCCTACAGGGGGTATGTATTGGGAATCAGCTCTGCTTGTAACCGCGCACTTCGTCGACACCACGGTTAGCCAACTGGTCAGCCCGCTCGTTACCGTGATGACCAATGTGCCCGCGCACCCATTTCCAGGTGACCTTGTGGCGGTTGACCTGCTCGTCCAGCTCTTTCCACAGATCAGCGTTTTTCACCGGTTCTTTCGCAGCGGTTTTCCAGCCGCGCTTCTTCCAGTTGACCATCCACTCGTTGATGCCCTTCATCACGTATTGCGAGTCGGTCACCAGCAGCACTTCACACGGACGCTTCAAGGCTTCGAGGCCACGGATCGCGCCGAGCAGTTCCATGCGGTTGTTGGTGGTGTTGGCTTCGCCGCCCCACAGCTCCTTTTCGACGCCCTTGCACACCAGCAAGGCGCCCCAGCCACCCGGGCCGGGGTTGCCCTTGCAGGCGCCGTCGGTGAACAGTTCTACGGTCTCGACGGTCTCGACGCTTTCAACGCTTTCGCTCATGCCACTCTATCCAGAATAAATGCCTGCCTCGCCGATCACGGATCGACGATGGCCCGGGCCGGGAAATACCCGGCCACAAATAAAAGAAGATTTACGGTTCGATGCGGCGGCGGTTGACCTTGGCCATCGGCAGCGGAATCAGCTTGCCCATCGGCTCGCGACGTTCCTGACGCAATGGCCGCAGCCCGACCACTATCTTGCGCGCAACCAATAAGTAGAAGCCGCCACCCGACAGCTGCCAGTCACCGGCCTTGCGTTCCCAGCCGGCCAGTCGGGCCTGCCACTTGGGTGACGCGAGCGGCGGACGATAGCACCCGAAGCGGCGTTTCTCCAGCGCGAAGCCCAGCAGATTGAGCCAGTCGGCGACCCGCGACGGCGAAATGCAGCGCGCCTGGCGCAAAGCGTCGTGGGCGAACACATGACGCAGGCCCCAGGTGCTCCACGGGTTGATGCCGATGATCAGCAGGTGCCCGCCGGGCCGCACGCTGCTCGCCGCCTCACGCAGCAGACCGTGGGGCGACAGGCAGAAATCCAGACCGTGCTGCATCACCACCACATCGGCGGCATGCTCGCTGAGCGGCCAGGCCTGCTCTTCGCAGACGATTTCGACGCCCGGCAACGGCGCGCCCAGGCGTACATTGCGCTGCACTTGCGGCGCCGCCGGCGGGGTCTCGGCGGAGGGCCCGTAATGCACCAGATAGCCGCCAAAAAAGCGGCCCAACTCGTCTTCGAGCATGCGCCGCTCTTCATCGAGCAGAAATTGCCCGAGCGGGCCGGACAGCCATTCACGGGCTGCACCGATCAGGGCCAGCCAGTCAGGATCAGCCTGTGCGAACGCTTTATCACTCATCGCATTCTCCAAAGCGCCAGGAACTACTAAGATGCGCCAATGTTTTCCGCTTGGCGAATTCCGACGATGATACAGATCAGTGCCCTGCCCGCGTTCACCGACAACTACATCTGGTTGTTACAGGATCACCGCACCCAGCGCTGCGCGGTGGTCGATCCGGGCGATGCCGCGCCAGTCCAGGCATGGCTCGAAGCGCATCCAGGCTGGGTGTTGAGCGATATCCTGATCACCCACCACCATCATGATCACGTTGGCGGCGTCGAACGTCTGAAGGCCGCGAGCGGCGCGACCGTTTACGGACCGGCCAGCGAAAACATCCCGGGGCGCGATGTGGCGCTCAAGGACAACGACACGGTCAGCGTGCTCGGCTGGGATTTCGACGTCTATGCGGTGCCCGGTCACACCCTGGGCCACATTGCCTATTACCACCACGGCTTGCTGTTCTGCGGCGACACGCTGTTCGCAGCCGGTTGCGGGCGTTTGTTCGAAGGGACGCCGGAGCAAATGCACCACTCGCTCAGCCGCCTCGCCAATTTGCCCGAAGATACGCTGGTCTACTGCACCCATGAATACACCTTGAGCAATCTGAAGTTTGCCGCCGCGGTCGAGCCGAGCAACCCGGACATTGCCGCCCGTCTGGAAAAAGTCACCCAGCAACGGCAAAACGGCGTGATGACTCTGCCCTCGACCCTGGCCCTGGAAAAGCTCACCAATCCGTTTTTGCGCACCACTGAAACATTAGTTACACAAAAAGTGGACGAACGGGCAGGCGCTCAAAACCGGGCGCCGAGTGAGGTATTTGCGGCTCTGCGGGCCTGGAAAGATAAGTTCTAAGTACCCCGCCCCTTGGTACAAAAATTCTGAATGGTTGACCTAGGGGGGTGCGCTTTCTAGAATCGCCCGACATTTTTGCCCGGAACTTACTTCCAGCCAATGTCGTCATCCATACGTAAGTCCGTCAATTCAGACGCATTGACCCGCCTGGCGCAAGCCATCGCGGTGGCTGTGTCCGCCACGCTGGCGGGCTGTTCCAGCCATGCTCCGCAGACTGAAGCGACCCATACGCCGAACATTGCTGCGCGAGCCAAGCAGAAGCCGATCTGGCTGACCGAAAAGCCCAGCCCACAGGTTCCCCAGGATATCTGGGAACGCATGCGCCAGGGCTTTCAGCTGCAGGAAGGCCTCGGCGTCAACCCGCGCATCGAACAACAGCGCCTGTGGTTCGCCAGTAATCCCTCTTTCCTCGAGAATGCCGGCGAACGCGGCAGTCTCTATATCCATTACATCGTCGAACGCCTCGAAGAACGCAACATGCCGCTGGAACTGGCACTGCTGCCGGTGATTGAAAGCGCCTATAACCCGATGGCCTATTCCCGGGCCGATGCGGTGGGTCTGTGGCAATTCATTCCTTCCACCGGGCGTTACTTCAACCTGCGTCAGACCCGCTTCTACGATGGCCGTCGCGATATCACCGCCTCGACCACCGCAGCGATGGACTACCTGACCCGTCTGCACGACATGTTCAACGGTGACTGGTTGCTGGCCCTGGCGGCGTACAACGCCGGTGAAGGCACGGTCAGCCGTGCCATCGAACGTAACGAAAAGCTTGGCCTGCCAACCGATTACTGGAACCTGCCGCTGCCGGCGGAAACCCAGGCGTACGTGCCGAAGTTGCTGGCACTGTCGCAAGTGGTGCTGGCACCTGAAGCTTACGGCGTGAACCTCAGCCCGATTGCCAACGAACCGTACTTCCAGGTCGTCGAAATCAACCAGCGCATGGATTTGTCCAAGGTCGCTGCGGTGGCCAACATCGACGAAGACGAACTGTTCCAGCTCAACCCGGCGTTCAAGCAACGCACCACCATCGACGGCCCTCAGCATCTGCTGGTGCCGACGTCGAAGGCGCAATTGCTGACCGCCAGTTTGCAGACCATGCGGCCGGACGAGCTGATCAGTCCGCGTTCGCTGAAGCCAGTGTTCGAAGGCGCCGATCCTTCCGAAGTGGCCAAGCTCAAGCGTGCCTATCGCGTGAAGCGTGGCGACAACCTCGGCTCCATTGCCAAGGCCAACAAGGTCGAAGTGAAGGATCTGCAACGCTGGAACAAGCTGACCGGCAAGAACCTCAAGGTTGGCCAGACGTTGGTGATGCAGGACACCACCAAGCGTTCACCGGCTCGCAAGTCCGGCCGGGTCAACACGGTGATTGCGTCCAACAGCAAGAGCAAAGGCAAGGACGACAGCGCGCAGCAGACTCAGTACAAGGTCAAGCGCGGCGATACGCTGTATGTCGTGGCCAAGCGCTTCAACGTTGAGATGCAGCATCTCAAGCGCTGGAATCCGGGTGCGGGTAAAGCGTTGAAGCCGGGGCAGATGCTCACGGTTTATCAGCCGCACTGACAGAAGAGCCCCTGATTTTTCAGGGGCTTTTTTTTGTTTCGGATTTTGTGGCGTGCTTTAGATCGCCCCCCTCACCCCAGCCCTCTCCCCCACGGGGGGGCGAGGGGGAAAGGGAGCCGATCGGGGCTTTTCAAAACGTGCGTTCGACTCGGTATCGCACGTCGGCGCAACTATCCCAAACACCACAGTCAGTCCCCTCTCCCTCCGGGAGAGGGTTAGGGTGAGGGGCTCTTCGCGCAAACGATTAACCGCGCATTAACTCCCATCTTTTTCCTGCCCAGACAAGCTGTTACTGTACGGCCCACAAAGCCCAAGCCGCCTGGATCGGATCTGACTTGAAGCGTCCCCTCCTCCTGCTCCTGATCAGCCTGGCCTTGAGCTCAACCGCAAGCGCGACGATTACCGAAAGTCACGGTTATGCGCAGTTCGGCACGCTCAAGTACCCGGCCAGATTTACCCACTTCGACTGGGTCAACCCGCAAGCGCCCAAGGGCGGTACGTTGCGGGTGATGGCGTTCGGCACCTTCGATACGGTCAACCCGTACACCTTCAAGGGCACGAGCCCGGTGACGACGCCGAATTTCCTCCAGTACGGCATCAACGAGCTGAACGAGCCGTTGATGGTCGGCACCGGTCAGTATTCGCCGTCGGGAGACGAGCCGGCGTCGAGTTATGGCTTGATCGCGCAATCGGTGGAATACAGCGAAGATCGCAGCTGGGTGGTGTTCAACCTGCGTCCCGAGGCGCGTTTTCACGACGGCACGCCAATCACCGCCTACGACGTGGCGTTCTCCTATCGCACGCTGCTCAAGGACGGCCATCCGCTGTACCGCACCGCGCTGCAGGAAGTGCTGCGCGTCGACATTCTCAACAAACAGCGCATCCGCTTCGTGCTCAAGCGCTCGGGCAATCCGCTGTTGATCCTGCGCCTCGGCGAATTGCCGGTGCTGCCGCAGCATTACTGGAAGGACCGCGACTTCAAAGCCACCACCTTCGAATCGCCACTGGGCAGCGGTCCTTACCGCATCACCTCGGTCACGCCGGGCCGCCAGTTGATCTTCGAACGGGTCAAGGATTACTGGGGCAAGGACCTGGCGGTCAATCGCGGCAAGTACAACTTTGATCGTATGGAAGTCGAGTTCTACCGCGACAGCGATGTCGCCTTCGAAGCGTTCAAGGCTGGCGAGTTCGACATCTACATCGAACATCAGGCGAAGAACTGGGCCAACGGCTACAACTTCCCGGCCATACGCCGTGGCGACGTGATCAAGGCGCAGATCCCGCATCAGATCCCGACCCAGAGTCAGGGCCTGTTCATGAACACCCGCCGCGCCACCTTCGCTGATGTGAAGACCCGCGAAGCGCTGGGCCTGATGTTCGACTTCGAGTGGACCAACCGCGCGCTGTTCAGCGATGCCTACAAACGCACCACCAGTTACTACCCCAACAGTGAATTCACCACCTCCGGCCTGCCGGTCGGGCATGAATGGCTGATGCTCAAGCCGTACAAGGAACAACTGCCGGCCAAGTTGTTCACCGAGCCGTTCACGTTGCCGCAAACCGACGGTCGCGGCATCCCCCGGGAAACCATGCGCAAGGCACTGGCGCTGCTCGCCGAGGCCGGCTGGAAACTCAACGGCCAACGCCTGCAAAACGCTGACGGCCAACCGCTGCGATTCGAGCTGTTGCTGGTCAATCCGAACCTTGAGCGCCTCTACCAGCCCTACATCGAGAACCTCAACAGCATCGGCATCGACGCGCGCCTGCGTACCGTGGATCGAGCGCAGTACAAACAGCGCCTCGATCAATTTGATTTCGACATGATCTCGATGACGCTCAACCAGACCTTAAGCCCGGGCCTTGAGCAGTGGCAGTACTTCCACTCCAGTCAGGTGAACGTCAAGGGCAGCAAGAATTACGCAGGCATCGCCAACCCGGTGGTCGATCACCTGCTCGAACAATTGCTCGCCGCGCGCACCCGCGACGAACAGGTCGCCGCCGGCAAGGCGCTCGACCGCGTGCTGCTCTGGCAGCACTACAGCATTCCCAACTGGTACCTCAATTATCACCGTCTGGCCTACCGCAACCGGTTGGCCTTCGTCACCACGCCGCCCTTCACCCTGGGTCTGAGCGCGTGGTGGTTGAAGTCTTCGGAGAAAGATCAATGAAACCGATCCGCGCCCTGCTCGTCCAGGCCAGCGGCTTGCTGTTCGCCGGGCTGGCCTTTGCCGCCCCGCAACACGCCGTGACCCTGTACAACGAGCCGCCGAAATACCCGGCCGATTTCAAACAGTTTGATTACGTAAACCCGGACGCGCCCAAGGGCGGCATTTTCCGTCAGGCCGGTTTTGGTGGCTTTGACAGCCTCAATCCGTTTATCAGCAAAGGCGTGCCAGCCGATGACGTCGGGCAGATCTACGACACCCTGACCAAACACAGCCTCGACGAGCCGTTCACCGAATACGGCCTGATCGCCGGTAAAATCGAAAAGGCCCCGGACAATAGCTGGGTGCGTTTTTACCTGCGCCCCGAAGCACGCTTCCATGACGGTCACCCGGTGCGCGCCGACGACGTGGTGTTCAGCTTCAACACCCTGACCAAAGAAGGTTCGCCACTGTTTCGCGGCTACTACAGCGACGTGTCCGAAGTCATCGCCGAAGACCCGCTGAAAGTGCTGTTCAAGTTCAAACACACCAATAATCGCGAGCTGCCGCTGATCCTCGGCCAATTGCCGGTGCTGCCAAAACACTGGTGGGCCGATCGCGATTTCAGCAAAGGCAATCTGGAAATTCCGCTCGGCAGCGGCCCATACAAGGTCGCCGAAGTGAAGGCCGGGCGTTCGGTGCGTTACGAGCGGGTCAAGGATTACTGGGGCAAAGACCTGCCGGTCAACCGTGGCTTCTACAACTTCGACACGATGACCACTGATTACTACCGCGACAACACCGTCGCACTCGAAGCCTTGAAGGCCGGCCAGTTCGATTACTGGCTGGAAATGACCGCAAAAAACTGGGCTAACGCTTACAACATCCCGGCCGTCACCGAGGGACGCTTGATCAAGGAACAGATCGCCAACAGCAACCCGACCGGCATGCAGGGTTTCGTCTTCAACCTGCGTCGCCCGGTGTTCCAGGACGTGCGCGTGCGTCAGGCGCTCGGTCTGCTGTTCGATTTCGAATGGACCAACAAACAACTGTTCAACGGCGCCTACTTCCGTACCCGCAGCTACTTCGAGAACTCGGAAATGGCCGCCACGGGCCTGCCCGACGTCGATCAGCGGGCGATCCTTGAACCGTTCCGCAGCAAGCTGCCGGCACAGGTGTTCAGCGAAGCCTTCGACAATCCGAAGACCGACGCCAGCGGCATGATCCGCAGCCAACAGCGCGAGGCCTATCAACTGCTGCAAGAGGCCGGCTGGAAGATCGTCGACGATAAAATGGTCGACGCCACGGGCAAACCGGTGGTGATCGAATTTCTATTGGCGCAGACCGAATTCGAAAGGGTTTTGCTGCCGTTCAAGCGCAACCTCAGCGACCTCGGCATCGATCTGGTGATCCGTCGCGTCGACGTTTCGCAGTACATCAACCGCGTGCGTTCGCGGGACTTCGACATGATGGTCGGCAGCTTCCCGCAGTCCAACTCGCCGGGCAACGAGCAGCGCGAATACTGGATGAGCGCCGCTGCCGACAAGGCCAGCAGCCGCAACACCATGGGGCTGAAGGATCCGATCGTCGATCAACTGGTCGAGAACCTGATCAACGCCGACTCGCGCAAAAGCCTGGTGGCCCACGCCCGCGCGCTGGATCGCGTATTGCAATGGGGTTACTACGTGATCCCCAACTGGCACATCAAGACCTGGCGCGTGGCTTACTGGAATCACATCGGTCACCCGAAGGTCTCACCCAAGTACGACATCGGCATCAACACCTGGTGGGTCAAGCCTGACGCTAAACCGGCGGTAGAAGTCGAAACCAAACTGCAAGCCGACCCTGCGGGCACGGAGTAATCAGATGCTGGCGTATATTTTTCGGCGACTGCTGCTGATCATCCCGACCCTGTTCGGCATCTTGCTGATCAACTTCGTGATCATTCAGGCCGCGCCCGGCGGCCCGGTGGAACAGATGATCGCCAAGCTCGAAGGCTTCGAAGGTGCCACCAGCCGGATTGCCGGCGGCGGTGCCGAAGTGTCGGTGGCTGGCTCGTCGTATCGCGGCGCGCAGGGTCTGGACCCGGCGCTGATCAAGGAAATCGAGCACATGTACGGGTTCGACAAGTCGGCCCCGGAACGCCTGTGGATCATGGTCAAGAACTACGCGACGCTGGATTTCGGCGACAGTTTTTTCCGCGACGCCAAGGTCATCGACCTGATCAAGGAAAAGATGCCGGTGTCGATCTCGCTCGGGCTGTGGAGCACGCTGATCATGTACCTGGTGTCGATTCCGCTGGGGATCGCCAAGGCCACGCGGCACGGCAGTCACTTCGATGTATGGACCAGTTCGGCGATCATCGTCGGCTACGCGATCCCGGCGTTCCTCTTTGCGATCCTGCTGATCGTGGTGTTTGCCGGCGGCAGTTATCTCGACTGGCTCCCGTTGCGCGGGCTGACCTCGAACAACTTCGATGAGCTGAGCTTCGGCGGCAAGATCCTCGATTACTTCTGGCACTTGGCGCTGCCAGTGACGGCGCTGGTGATCGGCAACTTCGCGACCATGACCCTGCTGACCAAAAACAGCTTCCTCGACGAGATCAACAAACAGTACGTGGTCACCGCCAAGGCCAAAGGCCTGACCCGCCATCGCGTGCTCTACGGCCACGTGTTCCGCAACGCCATGCTGCTGGTGATTGCCGGTTTCCCGTCGGCGTTCATCGGCATCTTCTTCACAGGTTCCTTGCTGGTGGAAGTGATCTTCTCCCTCGACGGCCTCGGCCTGATGAGTTTCGAAGCGGCGATCAACCGCGATTACCCGGTGGTGTTCGGCACCCTGTTCATCTTCACCCTGCTCGGGCTGGTGGTGAAACTGATCGGCGACCTCACCTACACCCTGGTCGATCCGCGCATCGACTTCGAAAGCCGGGAGCATTGAGATGAACCTGTCCCCTCTCAACCGCCGCCGCTTCGAACTGTTCAAGGCCAACAAGCGTGGCTGGTGGTCGCTGTGGCTGTTTCTGATCCTGTTCGGCGCAAGCCTGGGCGCCGAGCTGATCGCCAACGACAAACCGCTGGTGGTGCATTACGACAACAACTGGTACTTCCCGGCGATCAAGCGCTACCCGGAAACCGCCTTCGGCGGCGAATTCCCGCTGGAAGCCAACTACAAGAGTCCGTATATCCGCGAACTGCTCAAGGCCAAGGATGCCTGGGTGCTGTGGGCGCCGATTCCCTATAGCTACCAAAGCATCAACTACGACCTGAAAGTCCCGGCCCCGGCGCCGCCGTCGGCGGACAACCTGCTGGGCACTGACGATCAGGGCCGCGACGTGCTGGCGCGGGTGATTTACGGCTTCCGCATTTCCGTGCTGTTTGCGCTGACGCTGACCGTGTTGAGTTCGATCATTGGCGTGATTGCCGGCGCGTTGCAGGGCTTTTATGGCGGCTGGGTCGATCTGGCCGGGCAGCGTTTCCTGGAAATCTGGTCGGGGCTGCCGGTGCTGTATCTGCTGATCATTCTCGCCAGTTTCGTCCAGCCGAATTTCTGGTGGCTGCTGGGGATCATGCTGTTGTTCTCGTGGATGAGCCTGGTCGACGTGGTGCGCGCCGAGTTCCTCCGTGGCCGTAACCTCGAATACGTACGCGCCGCACGGGCGCTGGGCATGCAGAACGGCGCGATCATGTTCCGCCATATCCTGCCCAACGCGATGGTCTCGACCATGACGTTCATGCCGTTCATCCTCACCGGCGCCATCGGCACCCTCACCGCGCTCGACTTCCTCGGTTTCGGCTTGCCGGCCGGCAGTCCGTCGCTGGGTGAACTGGTCGCTCAGGGCAAATCCAATTTGCAAGCGCCGTGGCTCGGCATGAGTGCGTTTGCCGTGCTCGCTTTGATGTTGAGTTTGCTGGTGTTTATCGGCGAGTCCGCTCGCGATGCCTTCGACCCGAGGAAGTGAAATGAATCAGGACAATCTGATCGAAGTGCGCGACCTCGCCGTCGAATTCGGTTTCGGCGAGCGCGTGCACCGGGTCGTCGAAGGCGTGAGTTTCGACATCAAGCGTGGCGAAACCCTGGCGTTGGTCGGCGAATCCGGCTCGGGCAAATCGGTGACCGCGCACTCGATCCTGCGTTTGCTGCCCTACCCGATGGCCCGTCATCCGGCCGGCAGCATCAATTACGCCGGGCAAAACCTGCTGGGCCTGAGCGAAAAGACCATCCGCCATATTCGTGGCAACCGCATCGCCATGATCTTTCAGGAGCCGATGACCTCGCTGAACCCGCTGCACTCGATCGAGAAGCAGATCAACGAAGTCCTCGGCATCCACAAGGGCCTGACCGGCAAAGTGGCGACCAAACGCACGCTGGAGCTGCTGGAGATGGTCGGCATTCCCGAGCCGCACAAGCGCCTCAAGGCCCTGCCCCACGAACTGTCCGGCGGTCAGCGTCAACGGGTGATGATCGCCATGGCCCTGGCCAACGAGCCGGAACTGCTGATTGCCGACGAACCGACCACGGCGCTGGACGTGACCGTTCAGCTGAAAATTCTCGATCTGCTCAAGGAATTGCAGGCTCGATTGGGCATGTCGCTGTTACTGATCAGTCACGATTTGAACCTGGTGCGAAGAATTGCGCATCGTGTATGTGTCATGCAGCGCGGTTGCATCGTCGAACAGGCATCGTGCGAAGAGCTGTTCCGTTCGCCGCAGCATCCGTACACTCGGGAATTGCTCGGCGCGGAGCCCAGCGGAGGCCCGGCGAGCAATAAAATCGGCGCGCCGCTGCTGGAGGTCGAGGACCTGAAAGTCTGGTTCCCGATCAAGAAAGGCCTGCTCAAGCGCACGGTGGATCACGTCAAGGCAGTGGACGGCATCAATTTCAGCCTGCCTCAGGGTCAGACCCTGGGGATTGTGGGGGAAAGCGGTTCCGGCAAATCCACGCTGGGTCTGGCGATTTTGCGGCTGATTGGCAGCAAAGGCGCGATCCGCTTTGAAGGCAAACAGCTAGACTGCCTGACGCAGAACGAGGTTCGCCCGTTGCGTCGGGAGATGCAGGTGGTGTTTCAGGACCCGTTTGGCAGCCTTGATCACCTCAGGCGTAAAAGCCAACTGCCCCGCCTCCGGCCCGCCGTCCATACCCACTGGCGTCACGTTGATCAGCATCTGCGGGC